>CALCUV010000291.1 GCA_937906765.1 uncultured Prevotella sp. | reverse complement strand
CCATCCGGATGGGACCGTTGACCGTTGTCCGTTGTCCGTTGACCTCAAAAATCCATAACGTTGATAAAAAAACTTATGCCCCTTCTGTTCTTCTGTCAAAAAAACAAACCATTGATACCCCCATAAAACAATAAGTACTTTTGTGCGCCCTAAGTACCCAAATAAGACGTACAAAAATACTTATTGTTTCTCGTAAAATAGATATTGTTTGGAGTCTCTACCACCATGATGCGCGGGAACAATAAAACATGTTGATTCCATGAATCAGATACACAGTTTATCCAAACAAATCGGAGTGCGTACCCGTATCAGTCAAAATCAACACAAGTTCCTCCTCGCGTTGCTCCCAAATAAGCAACCAGTCAGGTTGTATATGACATTCCCAAAGTCCCTTCCATTCGCCCACAAGTTTGTGCGCCTTATAGCGAGCAGGAAGTGTACCCGTCTCTGCTAATAAAGTAACCACTTCTTCAAACAAAGCTTTGTTGCAACCGCGCTTCAAGCATTTCTTGTAGGAACGTTTGAATTGATTGGAGAAAAGAATGGCGTACTTCATGACTCTAATTCACTCATAAGTTCAGCCACACTATTCACCTTTTTAACTTTCCCCTTGCGCACTTCGTCAACAGCACGCGAGAGCGTACCCTTATGCGTAACGCGCGATATGGATACACCATTGAGACTGCTCAGAATCTTGCGCAGACCAGGCAACAAAGTTTTATCTTCAACATTCAAAACGATTTGAGTCATATTCACAGCATTAATTTAATCAATAACATCAACATGTTTCGTATGCAAAAGTAAGAAAAATCAGTGTCATCTGTGCAATCTGTTGATAAAAAAATACGCGCAGATACACGTGATACGTGGAGACATATAACTTTAGACATAAGAACAAAAGAACATAACTTCCGTCCCTTCTGTTCTTCTGTCAAAAAATACGCGTAGATACACGTGATACGTTGGAGATAAAAAAAATCAACAGATTATACTGATTAAACGGTTACCATGCGGAGCGCATACATGTCTCCACGTATCACAAGTATCACGAGGAATTTTCTGTATAATCAGTGTAATCATGTTGATAATAAAAAATACGCGCAGATACACGTGATACGTGGAGATAAAAATGTTTTCTCACGCAGACTACGCGGAAAACGCAGAGACCATGCGGAATATCCTAACAAGTAGAATAGAATTACGCAGACTACGCGCACACTTCGCTTGCGCTCACCATCCGGACGGTAACATACGAGCGAAGCAATGTATGTCTCCGCGTATTCTCTACATAAATCCAATTTCTGTTCCGCACAATCTCTGCGCAAATCTGCGCCGTCTGCGTGAGAATAAATAATCACGTTGATAATAAAAAATACGCGCAGATACTCGTGATACGTGGAGACATATAACTTTAGACATAAGAACAAAAGAACATAACTTTTGTCCCTTCTGTTCTTCTGTCAAAAAAATCCGCGCCGATCCCCGTGATACGTGGAGACATAATAATCTCGTTGATAAAAAAACTTCTGCCCCTTCTGTTCTTCTGTCCTAAAAGAACAATCAGTTGATAAAAACCCTTCTGTTTCCTCACTTCTTCAAAATTGCCCCTGTTTCTGTAATTTCAAACTTCGCCCCAGGCATGTCCAATTCCGCCAAGCGCTTCATTTCCTGAATCACCAATCCTTCCGCGTCAGGCAAAGGACCTTGTCCGCGTTGTTGAATGAAAGGATGGATTTGTCCGTCAATGAATGTGCCATCTGCGAGTACGCGCACCGTAATTACAGGAGCGTAACCAGAAATGCCACGAAGGTTAATACCATAGGGCGTGCAGAAATTTCCAAGACTGTAAGCAATAAAGCGGCCATTGTAAACTTCTACCGCACGCAACACGTGAGGACCATGTCCGAACACAATGTTTGCGCCTTCGTCAATACACAAATGCGCCATCTCGCGCAATGAACCGCGATTCTCGCCCACGAATGTCTCGGGGCCGTAAGGCAAACGGTTGTGTTTCGAACCCTCAGCGCCACCATGGAAAGAAACAATCACAAAGTCCGCCTGCTCCTTCAATTCACGAATGATGCGACGCACAGTCTCGTAATTGCGGTGGTCACACGTCTTGCGGTTATGGCTGAAAGCGCAGAAACCATAGCGACGACCGTCCTTCTCAAGCACGCTCCATTCGCACACGTCCTGGATGCCGGCATACTTAATGCCGATGCTGTCCAACGCCTTCATCGTTGACGCAAGTCCAAAGTCGCCAAAGTCATTCACATGGTTGTTCGCAACGCTCAAGAAGTCGTAACCCGCTTGACTCAGCAAGGGAGCATAACTCGTGGGAGTGCGGAAGGCATAACTCCCCTTCGACATCTTCTTCGTCGTTGTGCCACCATCACAAAGCGTACCCTCCAAGTTTCCCGCCGCAATATCCGCACCACTGATAATTGGCGCAACATGCTGAAAAAGCAAACGTCCATCCTCAGGAGGTAACTGCACCTCAGGATAAGTCGTACCCATCATGATGTCGCCAGTAAAAGCAAACTGAATCGTATCCTTCAGCTGACCAGTAGCAACAACCCAACCCGTCAAGAATAATGCAAGTGTAGAAAAAACTTTTGTCATATTATATATATAATGTGTCATGCAAACAAAATCTGTATCCCGTGTCACGTAGATTTAGACATAAGAACAAAAGGTCAAAAGTCCGGACGGCGCTCTCCCCCTGTTCATAGGGGGAGCCGACGCACGAAGTAAGGACAGAGGATAAACTTGTTTATACTATGTCTTACGAGAAGGAGGAAGATGAGCGTAGCGAAATCAATTGGGACCGCTTCGCGGTGAGGGGGTGCAAAGACAAAGTATCCTGTTGATTATTTTTGTCAACAGATTCCACAGATCCCACAGTTCCCCTGCGGAGCATTAAAATCAGTATAATCCCTGTAATCACGTTGATAAATAATAGTCAACAGACAACAGACTATAGACTACCATCCGGATGGGACCGTTGACCGTTGTCCGTTGACCATAGTCCATAGTCCGTTGTCCATAGTCTTCATCACAATATCTATTATACGCAAAACAATAAGTAACTTTGTGCGCCGTATAAGTAACAAAATTCGCCGAGAAATACTAATTGTGCGCCCGTAGTCTGTTGTCTGTTGTCTGTTAATCCCACTTTGTGGTCTTTTCCTCCTTATTCGCTGACGCTCATCAAGCTTCGCAAGTCGCACCTCGGCAATTCAAGTAAACTTGATTGCCCTCGGTTTGGCGTCGGTTGTCCGTTGTCCATTGTCCGTTGTCTATTGACCGTTGTCCATTAAAAAATACACAATTTTTTTGTTATTTCTTTTAAAAGTCGTAATTTTGCAAGATGAATGCATAAAATGTTATGTTTACATCTCCATTTTGCTTTCCATAAATTGCAAAACAAGAGCATTTCGTTCGTTGCAACGAGCGAATTACGCCCCTCCGTCGAAGACCTGGAGAAGTAGCTCTAACTCCGTTAAACGTTAAACCCTCAACGTTAATCGTTAATCGTTAAACCTTCAACGTTAATCGTTAAACCTTCAACTCTCAACGTTAAACGTTCAAGTCCCCGCACGGTCCGTTAAACGTTAAACTTTCAACTCTCAACGTTTATGGACTGTTGACTGTTAAAAAGAAATTTTAACCAAAACTAATTTATAAATTTATGAAGAAAATTTCTACTCTCTTGTTGCTGTTCTGCGCATTCGTAGGTTCAGCATGGGCGCAGACCGTTGTTACTACGGTGGAGCCAGGAAAAAAGTATGTCTTGCAATGTAAGGCAACAGACCACCAAGGTTATATTGCGGATGACGGAACAGTAGTTAAAGGTAAGGAAAATAACCCTTCACTGTTTGCTTTTGAAACAACAGATGTTGAAGGTGCTTATTACCTAAAGAGTCTGGAAAGCAACAAATATTTGAACACTACAGACAATAAACAAATTGTTGCCAGTGAAACACCTTCTACTAAGTGGGTGTTGAAAACTTATGAACATACAGCAAATGCTGTGTCGTTGAATCCTGTAGGTGTTAATAACTTCCTTAATAATGTTCAATCACATAACGATGGTACTACAAGTGATTTGTGGTTAAATCCTAATCATGGTGCAGCAGGTCCTGGTTCGGGTAATGCATGTTCACTCTGGACTTTGTTGGAATGGAATCTTGAACTTCCTGAACTTACAACCGATGAAAGTTCACCTGTTTATTATACCATCAAGAATATGCGCGGTAGTGTATATGCAGCATATTTTGGCGCCGCTCACAATATTCGACTTAGCGCTAACATCGGTGATGAATCATTGTTCTATTTTACTGCTGGTACTGCTGGTACTTACGTAATTCACAATAAGGTGACAGGTAAGAAACTCGCTGCTGTAAATTCATGGAATGACGAAGGTATTAATTGGTTCATTAAAATTGCAGGGGTGAACCAGCATTATGGTTATGCTATTGCTACGGATGCTACCCTCGGTACTGCATGGAACAACGAAGCAGGTGCTAATAAGTCTGTTGCTACGTGGAGTGGAAACGATATTGGTTCTACATGGACATTTGAGAAGTATGAGGGAACTGTTCCTGGTATTCAGTTGTCCACTGATGAAACAAAGGTGCTTTACAATATTCAGAATGCACGCACTGGACGTTATGCAAATTTCGTAAAACATTATTCTTCTTTCACCCAAGAAGGTACTCCTGCTTTGGGCTCATATTGGTATTTTGTTCAGGATGAAACGGCTCAGGAATCTGCTCCCGAAGGTGTGGTTGCTTGTCGAGTATTTAATGCGCTTCATACAACAGGTGTAGAAGACCATGAAACTGGTCATATGGGAACTGATCAATGGCCTGCTAAAGTATATTACATCAAGAAGCATGAAAATGATTATTATGGTTACGTCATTTA
>CALCUV010000290.1 GCA_937906765.1 uncultured Prevotella sp. | reverse complement strand
TAGAGCACAACCTTGCCAAGGTTGGGGTCGCGAGTTCGAGTCTCGTTTTCCGCTCAAAGCAATGTCTTTGCTTGTATTATTATCAAGTTCAATCCACAAAGGATTGACTTTTTCTTTTTAAGACGCATAAGACAATGCACCACCCTTCATTCGTATTTTATGAATATTTACGCACGCTACTTTGACCAAGAAACAATTGCGTCTTCATTTGAAGAACTTATCACTTTCTTGGCATCCATCCCCGAAATAAGCATCACAACGGAACTAATTGACAACGTAAAGTCATACGTTGACAGTCCACTACCCTACCCCAAGCGCTACAAATTACGTCCACGCGTATATTTTATTCTTATTAAAACCACAGCACAAAACATTCAGGAGTTTAAAAGCAGACGCGTCAAAGAAGAAAGCGAAGAAGAAATTTCCAATATCAACCCTTCGCAAAACCTTAAGGAGGAGCGCATTTCCAAACTTTCAGAGGAAAAACTGGGATGGTACAAAGTATCCTTAACCATCAAGAGAATGGTGCACATTCGTGAATTACAGAAATTCCAATATCAAGACAACATCATCAAGGCATACATTAACGCAGAAAGCCCTATTGATTGCTACCAACGCCTTGTAGAATATTTCAAATCACGTGACGATATTGACCCACGCAGTCAAATTCCCTCTGCCAAGAGCGACAGTTTCAAATTTCAATATATTGGAGAGGAAATTAAATTCATAGAAGCACAATAATCATCTTGCCAAAAGCAAGTCACACTCTTCACAAACCAGCAAAATTATAGCAGAAACCGAACTTCTACAGCGACTTCGCAGAAAAACCAAGAAAGCGCTTTGCTGTTCAAATTCTTTAATGTAATTTTGCACCGCAAAAAGGTTCGGTTCCGTAGCTCAGTTGGATTAGAGCAACGCCCTTCTAAGGCGTGGGTCTTGGGTTCGAGCCCCAACGGAATCACAGATTGCAAAAATTAAGGTAGAAATTAGCACGCTAATTTCTACCTTTTTTATTTTTCTTTGTAATAGAATTCGAAGGGCATTACTCACCATAACAATCCAACCAAGAAAACTAAGCAAAACAAACCTTTTGCGCGCTATTCTCTATATTTGACATGCCACCCCCAATAATTCACACGCTATTCCAAATACTTTAGCAAGTCGCTTGCAACATCTATTAAAGCGAGCGAAGGATAGTTTTGCAACTCTTCTTTTGGGCGAAATCCCCAAGTCACACCCACCGCATCGACTCCTGCATTTACCGCGGTCTGCAAGTCAACCCCTGAATCCCCAACGTAAAGCACCTCTTGCTTCATCACTCCCGCTGCGTCAACAATCTCATCCACCACCGCCGGATTGGGTTTTATGGGCACGTCTGTGCGCTGTCCAAACACTTTAATAAAGTTAATTTGCGGGAAATAATGCGCCACTAATTTTTCAGTTGCCGCTTGATATTTATTAGATGCCACCGCGAGCATCACCCCCTTCTTTTGCAATCGAGTCAGCAAGTCAGCAACCCCATCGTAAGGCGCACTCAAATCCGCATTGTGCGCATCATAATACGGAATAAACACACTGCGCATACGCATCACATTCTCCTCTGTCTTTTCTCCCTCTGGCAACGAGCGCTCCAATAATTTATTTATCCCATTCCCCACATACGAGCGAATTGTCACCGTATCATGAATAGGATAACCCAAAACACCGAGCGCATAATTCGCACTGTCGGCAAGATCTGCTATTGTGTTCAACAACGTTCCGTCTAAATCAAAAATAACTAACTTTTTCTTCATCTCGTGTGACCAATATCAGAGCGCATCACTCCTTTAATTTTCAGCAAAAATAAACAATTTATCCTAAAAACTAAGCACCTCAAGAAGAAACCACATTAAAAACAAAAAAATAAGGATTGAAAACTAAGTTTTCAATCCTTTTCTTTGAGCCTCTTGTCGGATTCGAACCAACGACCCCGAGATTACAAATCACGTGCTCTGGCCAACTGAGCTAAAGAGGCAATAGGTTTCAGGGAAATCCCTTTATCCTGCGCACTTTCAAGAAGCAAGCATGTTGTTGTTTCTTGTTTGCGAGTGCAAAGGTAGCACTATATTTTGAAGTAGCAAAGGTTTTGCAAGAAAAATTCAAAATATTTTTCATTTTTCTCAATTTTCACCCCATTTTCCTCAAAAATCGGCAAAAATCAGGGCATCAGTCTGCAGTTTTTTGGTTAAAATGCGGGACCATTAGCGCCCTATTCCATCCCAACCATATACCAGCGGAACCCATCCATCACACAACTGCGATCAACATCCCCTCTGACGCCCTCAAGTTCCCCAGTCGCAGTATATTGCCACATGATAAACTCCGTATTGTCGTTCAAAGTAGGCGCATCTTCGCGATAGCGCGCAATCATCCAGTGATAACCACTGAATTGATTCACAAGATGCTTGTTATAGAAATTGTGGTAGGTATAGAGCAAGGGTTTGCATCCATAATGCTCCTCAACCGCACGCACAAACTGCTTCAAATCGCGAATAAACTTCTCATCACTCACCCTACCACGCACTTCTATATCCACAATAGGCGCCAAGTCCTGCTCATGTGCACGCACATTCCTCGTCATGTTTGCCACTTGCTTTTTCCAACTAATGTTGGGGCGGTAAAAATGATAACTCCCCACCTTCAACCCTGCTCTTCGCGCCTCTACAATATTCTTGCGATACATGCGATCGACCAAAGATTCTCCCTCTGTGGCTTTCATGTAGGCATAACAGATTTCTCCAGTTGCCGCCACCGCCCTCCAATTTATCGCACCTTGGTAATGACTCACATCAATACCCTCAAAATAGCGACGAGATACGTAGAAATTTGAAGAGAGTGCGGGTAATTCCGAGACACTAGAAACCTCTGTCTTCACCACTGACAATACGGGAAACGCTTCTGGAGTTGAATTCTTAGCAGCGGGTTGAAGCGTCACCTTCTTCTTTTTCTTAGAGCGAGCCTCTACCTCTAAAGAAGACGTTAAAAGCGCCAGACACAATATTATATATATATAGCGACTCATATTTACGATAATTCTACAACTTTAATCATAAAAGGCGCGCCAAAAACTGATTCGGCACGCCCTTAATTTCAAGCAAGATTATACGTCACAGACATAAAATCTAGCAAGTTTTATATTCACTCGGATTAATAACGTAACAACTGACCGGGTCGAAGCGTTGTCTTCTTCGTAATGCGGTTAATTTTACAAAGTTGTGCGACAGACGAGCCCGTGCAACTCGCTATGCGTGAAAGACTATCACCCTTGCGCACCTTGTAGTAGCGCTTTGATGAAGCAACCGCTTTCTTCTTTGACTTTGTGTCAGGACCTGTATAATTTACATCGGTCTTTGCCTTGTGGAACACGTAGAAGTCGCCCGTGACGTCTTGATTCGCAAAGTCAAAAAGGAATGCGGGATTAATGGCCTCACCCATCACGCGGGTTTCGAAGTGGAGGTGAGAACCAAAAGATTTACCTGTGTTACCGCCCAACCCAATCGGTTGACCCGATTTCACTACTTCATTAACATTACAAAGCGTTTTTGACAAGTGAGCGTAATAAGTTTCCAACCCATTTTCATGACGCAACACAACGTAGTGACCATATCCTTTTCTTTCAAAACGCACGATGCGCACAACGCCATCAAAAGCGGCATAAATAGTGTCACCAGTAAGCACCTTTACGTCAATACCTTTATGCATACGGCGGAAACGAGGACGATAACCAAAATTGCTCGTCACACGACGACTTGTCGTAGGCATGCTAAAACCACGAAGGTCAATCTTTAAAGAATCTGGAATATCTGCACGTGAATAACAGTGTGTGTTTGAAGTATCCCACGTCTTATAAATATCACTGATGGCGTCAAAACCTCTCTCGATTTCAAACATTTTTAACATTGCTATTGAGTCAACAGCACGAAGTTGAACATCTACGGGGGCCTGCTTTGCAATCAAATCCTGAGCCATCGCCGTACATGCTACTGAAAAAGAGAAAACTCCTACTAAAAGACGCTTGATTTTTGTAAATTTCATGTGATTAAGGGTTTAACGAGCGCAAAGTTACGAGTTTCTCTTAGCACAAACAAAAAATCGCACCCCTTTTTTAAACATTTAACACATATGATTATCAATTTTAAAACTATTTAAGAAACCCTTAAAATTCTGCAATCTGAACCTTACAAACCAGAGCTTTAAAATATAACTATTTATACCTTAACTTTACAAAAGATAATCAATTCTGCGTTCATTTTAAGGAGTAAATTTCCCCCTAAAAGTTCTTCCCGAAACTATAATAGAAATCCGTAAAATTATATGAGAAAGAATTTAAATTGTTTGAGACTTAAGAACGATTCTTTGAGATATAGTTTTACCCGATTTTCACATCGCTACAACCATATGGTTTTTAAAGAGAAGCATTCGTCTCACATTCCGCTCCACAAGAAATGAGAGTGGGCGCATCAAAAGTTCAAATTTGACGCGCCCACTCTTTAAAATAAATATCGATAGTTCAAGAACCACAATCCCTTGAACTTAAATCGAGAAACTACTTATTTCTTTTCCTTTGTATAACGATCGTTCAACCCCTTCACTACTTCTGCCGTGATATCGAGTTCTGCATTGGTGTTCAACACAACGCTTCGGGGCAAGATTAGTGTGTAGTTCTTTTCCTTGTTATAGTCATTCAAGAAATTATGAATGCTATCTTCCAACGACTTGTTAAACGCCAACTCTTTCTCTGAAATTTCCTTGGCACGCTCTTCCTGCCAGCGCTCCAAGTTCTCACGTTGCTTCACGAGTTTCGCATAAGCGTTGTTTACTTCGGTTTCACTCAAAAACTTACCTTCCTGATAATTTTTCTGGAACTCAGCCTCTTGGTTTTGACACGAAGCCACCTTCTGGGCCATCGTTGTTTGATAACTATTATACGTCTTTTCAAACTCCTGACGACCATCAATATAGTACTGATACTTTGCCTGAAGCGTATCCATATCTACATAAGCCACAGTCATAGAAGGCGCCACTACTGTATCATTAACGGGTTGTGTTTTCACTTCTTCGCCATTTGAACATGCCACAAATGACACACAAACTGCAAGAGCGATTAATTTAAAAAATGCGTTCATTGTTATCTTGAATTATAAAATTGATATTTGCTTCACAATCAGGATTACTTGGAATGCTCACTCACACGATTGGGATTCTCCTTGCGCATCTTGCGATCCATGGATTGCACACAATGAATACCCTTCTTATTTAAATGACGATTACCATCTATATGCGTATGCACAAATTTCTTGCCAACTAGCACCTTTATGGCCAGCAACAAGAAGGCAGCAGCAATAATTGCAAGGATGATGAGAAATAATTGAAACATTCTTTGTATATTTGCGACTAAAATCGACCGCAAAGGTAAAACGAATAATCCATATATCCTTATTTTTAAAATATTTTAACGAATACAACTTATGACTGAGAATCCGATATTACAACCCAAAGCGGTTTTTGATTGTTTTTCAGCAATATGCCAAGTGCCTCACCCCTCTAAGCGTGAGGAAAAGATGATTGCCTTCTTGCAAGATTTCGGCAAGAATCTTGGATTGGAAACATTGGTGGATAAGACGGGCAATGTGCTTATCAAGAAACCCGCTACGGCAGGCATGGAAGGCAGAAAGACCGTTGTGCTCCAGAGTCACTTCGACATGGTTTGCGAAAAGAACAACGACACTGTTTTTGACTTTGACAACGATGCCATTCAAACCTATATCGATGGGGAATGGTTGAAAGCAAAGGGCACAACGCTCGGCGCCGATGACGGTATCGGTGTGGCCATGCAAATGGCAATTCTTCAGGCTTCGGACATAGCTCACGGACCTTTAGAATGTCTTTTCACTCGCGACGAAGAAACGGGCCTTACTGGCGCAATGGGATTGGAACCTGGTTTTGTTACGGGCGACTATCTCATCAACCTCGACTCTGAAGATGAAGGGCAGATTTTCGTAAGTTGCGCAGGCGGCGCACGCACCAACGCCGAATTTGCCTTCACAGAGGAAGCCCTCCCCGCAGGTTATTTCTGCTTCAAGGTAGGTGTGAAAAACCTCACTGGTGGTCACTCAGGCGATGACATCAATAAGAACCGCGCGAACGCCAACAAGCTTCTCGTGCGCTTCCTTTGCAATGAAATGGAAAAGATGGACCTCCGCCTTATTGACATTCAGAGTGGCGGTCTCCACAATGCCATTCCTCGCGAAGGTTGGGCACTTTGCGCTGTACCCATGAAAATGAAAGAACAGGTGCGTATTGACTTAAACGTTTATAGCGCTGCTTTAGAAGAGGAATATCCTCAAACCGAACCCGCAATGCTTTGGGAACTCAGCAGCGAACCTGCTTCTGAAACGTGCATTTCTCCTGCCGTTGTGCGCCCCATGCTTCTTTCGCTCCACGCTCTTCACAATGGTGTTTTCGCCATGAGTCAAGACATGGAGGGATTGGTAGAAACTTCAACAAACCTTGCTAGCATCCGCAAGCAGGAGGGTAAGATTGTTGTGACAACCAGTCAGCGCAGTTCCGTAGCGAGTGGCAGAGAAAACATGTCATCAGTTGTGCGTGCTTGTCTCGAACTTGGCGGTGCCACATGTGACACAG
>CALCUV010000289.1 GCA_937906765.1 uncultured Prevotella sp. | reverse complement strand
TTTGAGGTTCATTTACTGCAGTTTCAAGGTAACGCGCAATCATTTCGATGGCCTTGAGTTCGAACATGTCGCTCATCTCCCATGCGCCCTTCGTAATCAAACCTTCGATGGCGTGAGTGAGAGCGTCCATACCTGTAGCGGCAGTTAAACTCTTGGGAAGGGTGTACATGAGTTCGGCATCCACAATCGCCATTACGGGAATGTCGTTGGGGTCAACGCAAACCATTTTCTTTTCGTTGGCCTCGTCAGTAATGACATAATTGATGGTAACTTCAGCCGCCGTACCCGCAGTTGTGGGCAACGCAATGATAGGCACTGACTTCTTCTTCGTATCTGCTACGCCTTCCAAGGAAACTACGTCGGCAAATTCGGGATTATTGGTGATGATACCCACAGCCTTTGCCGTGTCCATGGAAGAACCGCCACCGAGAGCGATAATAAAGTCGGCGCCAGAGGCTGCAAATGCTGCAACACCTGCTTTTACGTTCGCCGTAGTGGGATTGGGCTTGATGTCACTGAATACTTCGTAAGGAATACCGGCATCTGCCAACACCTTGAGCACTTTGTCGGCCACGCCAAACTTAATCAAGTCTTTGTCAGTAGCAACGAATGCCTTCTTAAAACCGAGGCGGGCGATTTCCTTGGGGAGCACTTCGCGTGCACCAGGACCAAAATATGAAACTTCGTTAAGAATAAAACGGTTAATCATAGGGAGAGGTTATTAGGGGTTAAGGTTATGAGGTTATGAGGGGTGAGTTTTTTAGGATTTAAGGTTATAAGGTCTTTAGGAACTTTAAGGACTTTAATCCGCAAGGCCTTAAAACCTCAAAACCTTAAAACCTCACCCCCTCACCTGTTACTTATAGATAGGACCGTAAGTTTGGCACGCACGATAGTCAGCGCCTTCCTTGTCCATGCCGAATGCATTCCATGCTGCGGGACGGAAGATGGCGTCTTCGGGAACGTTGTGCATGCAAACGGGGATACGGAGCATTGAACAGAGGGTAATCAAGTCGGCACCGATATGTCCGTAACTGATAGCGCCATGGTTGGCACCCCAATAGTTCATTACAGAGTAAACATCCTTGAAGGGTGTCTTTGTTTCGTCCAAACGGGGCACGAACCAAGTAGTTGGCCAAGTGGGGTCTGTGCGCATGTTGAGCACTTCATGAATTTCGGGATCAACATCAGCAGTCCAACCTTCAGCAATTTGAAGCACAGGACCAAGACCCTTAATCAAGTTCAAGCGTGACATAGTCACGGGCATGCCACCCTTAGACAAGAAGTTAGAAGAGAAACCACCACCGCGGAAGTAGTCA
>CALCUV010000288.1 GCA_937906765.1 uncultured Prevotella sp. | reverse complement strand
GCATCAAGGAGTTTAAGCTGATGGTGAAGGCACTGCATGATGCGGGGTTGCGCGTGGTGCTCGACGTGGTGTACAATCATGTGGCGAGTGTGGCGCAGAGTGCTTTTGAACGCACGGTTCCGGGGTATTATTTCCGTCAGAAGAAAGACGGCACCTTAGCCAACGGTTCGGGATGCGGTAATGAAACCGCGAGTGAGCGAGAAATGATGCGCCATTTCATCGTGGAGAGTGTAGCATATTGGGCATCGGAATATCACATTGACGGTTTCCGCTTCGACCTCATGGCTTTGCACGATGTAACAACCATGCAGGCGGTCGTGAGTCGCCTTCATGGCATAGACAAAAGCATTTGCGTGTACGGAGAAGGGTGGGCGGCAGAAGCGCCTCAGTTGTCCGCATCGCGAAGTGTGAACAAAAAAAACGTACCCAAGGTAAAGGGACTCGCGGCATTCGGAGACGAATTGCGCGATGCCCTTCGTGGACCTTTTTATGACGATACGAAAGGGGGATTCCTCTTAGGAAATTCCGAAAGTCTCCCCCTCTTGAAATTAGGACTTGCGGGGGTGATACAATATACTGGACTGGGAAGTTCGGATTTTTCGGCGTGGACTACTTCACCCTTGCAGGTCCTTTCTTATGTAAGTTGTCACGACGACTTATGCTTAGTGGACCGCCTACGTTCCGCTGCGCCCCAGATGAGTGACGACGAAGTGGCGCGCCTTGCTGTATTGGCGCACACCGCAGTGTTTACCTCGCAAGGCACTCCCTTCCTCTTCGCCGGAGAAGAGTTGTTGCGACAGAAGTGTGGCGTTCGCAATAGTTATAAGAGTGTAGATACAGTAAATGCTATTGACTGGCGGGGAAAAGCGCTTCACTTTGATGTGTTTACCTATCTGCGACGCCTCATAGAAATGCGAAAGGCGCATCCCGCTTTCCGAATGCCGACGGCGGCTCAGGTGAAGAAACACATGCAATTCTTAAACGTGGAAGGTGCCTGTGCGGTTGCTTTCACGTTAAACGGAAAGGCGGTGGGCGACAAGTGGGAGCGCATCCTCGTGGTGCTGAATGCTGAGAAGCGAATGGTTCGTGTTGACGTGCCTCGGGCAGATTACACCGTCGTATGCCGAGATGGGCGCATGCACCTCAGTAATCGTGAACACGAAGTGCGTAGCAGTTTTGTGGTGGCGCCACAATCGGCGTTGATTGCGTGGGGAAGATGGGACTGATTGTCAGAATTTTAGAACAAAGCAAGAACTGCCCAAAACAAACCCTTAAATAGGCGTTACGAAGTCTCAAATAAGACGCCCTAAGTTAGACTTTGTAACGCCTATTTAAGGGTTTGTTTTACCACTAATTATTTCTCTGTTTTATAGCAGTCAGGTAAACTTGAAAATCGCACATTTAGCATCTATACCTCGCCAATAAAATGATGCTACGGATATTA
Organism: uncultured Prevotella sp.; assembly: GCA_937906765.1. Classification (GTDB taxonomy): domain Bacteria; phylum Bacteroidota; class Bacteroidia; order Bacteroidales; family Bacteroidaceae; genus Alloprevotella. The sequence continues at coordinate 3,616 of CALCUV010000288.1, read as the reverse complement.
TTTTTGAGAAACAAATCCTCTGTCTTTTTCGATAACTTCATCAAGACAAAAGTACTTTTCTTTTTAGAACACGAATTTCACGAATTTCACGAAAAGAAGAGTGTGTATGCAATGAGAATTTACCCTATTTTTCTTTGCTAATCGCACTCAAATCTCACGAATCCATCCGGACGGTGTGATTCGTGAGATTCGCCTCTGATTAAGAAAAAAATGCCCGCATGGATTTGTGTGATTCGTGAGATTCGTGTTCTATAAAAAAAGCGCCGAATGGTCTTTATAACAGTTATGTTACAAAACGTTTGGTGGACAGCAATAATTGTGTTCAGAGGTGCTGATAGAAATCCTTATTTTTCTATCTCTAAGCAAATAGACTCCGTTTTTGAAACCTGTAATATGCGAAATGAGTGGGGAAGAAAGAAAAAAACGGAATTGTAGGTCTAAAATTTGTTTCAAGCAAATAAAATTTCGTAATTTTGCACCTCATTTTGAATCAAGACTATGCGACAACTAAAGATTAACAAAAGTATTACGAACCGCTCAAGTGCGGCTTTGGACAAGTATCTCGTTGAAATTGGACGTGAAGAATTGATTTCTACTGATGAAGAGGTAGAACTTGCTCAGCGCATCCATAAAGGCGACCAGGAAGCCCTTGACCGCTTGACGCGTGCGAATCTTCGTTTCGTGGTTTCGGTAGCTAAGCAATACCAAAACCAAGGTCTTGCCCTTAATGACTTGATTGACGAAGGTAACTTGGGATTGATTAAGGCGGCACAGAAGTTTGACGAAACGCGTGGTTTTAAGTTTATCTCTTATGCCGTATGGTGGATTCGCCAAAGCATTCTTCAGGCAATCTCTGAGCAGAGTCGTATCGTGCGTATGCCTTTGAATCAGGTGGGTTTCCAAAGCAAACTTTCGAAGGCTATCGTAAGTTTTGAACAAGAGTTTGAGCGTCGCCCCTCAGCGCAGGAATTGGCTGACATTCTTGAAACAGACCTCTCAAAGGTTCAGGATGCGCTCGGAACAAATGGCAAGAAGGTCAGCGTGGATGCTCCTTTCCAGGATGACGATTCCAATTGCTTGATCGACGTAATGCAAGACGAATCAGCGCCCGGCACTGACAACTCTATGGAACGCGAATCGCTTTCTTCAGACCTCGAAGCCGCGCTCGCCGTGCTCAATGAGCGTGAACGCACCGTGTTGAAGATGCTCTTCGGTATCGGTCGCAACGAAATGACTGCTGAAGAAGTGGCAAACAATATGAGTCTTACACGCGAACGTGTGCGTCAGATTAAGGAACGTGCCCTTCGCCGTCTTCGCGAAGCAGACAATATCAATATCTTGATTAAATATCTGGGTTAAATAACGCCTAATAGGTGGGGCTGGGTTAACCCCTCTCTCCTAAAGGTGACAAAAAAAGAGAATGCAAGCAGGAAAATAAATTCCTTTTTGCATTCTCTTTTTGCTAATGTGTGGGTGTGGTTAGCTTTAGTATCAGTGTGACACGTCGCGTTCAGACATGTCGGTTAGTTTTGTTTACCATAACGCTCGCGATACTCTCCTGGGGTAATCTTGTTCTTCTTTACAAACGCGCGTCGGAAGGTGCAGAGCGAATTAAATCCAGATTTCTCTGCAATTTTACTAAAGTTCAAGTCGGTTTCGCTTACTAACTTTTCGGCCACAGTAAGTCGGTACTCATTCACGAAGTCAAAAAATGATTTGCCCATCACCTCGTTGAGATAAACTGAAACATAGGTGCGATTCGTTCCCAACAGTTTCGTCAAATCAATAATTGAAAATTTCGGATTGAGGTACAGTTTGCGTTCTTCCATAAGAGCATGCATGCGCTCAATAAGGTTGAGTTTCTTAAGGTCAAACTTGCGATGAACTGGCTCCTTCATATAAATGAAACGTTAATTGGTGTGTCGCAAATTTATTGTTAAAAATCTAAAAGGTAGGTGCACTAAATAAAAATCTTACTTTTTGCATGAAAATTTTATCATTTTTTAGACAAATGGCAAGTTGGAGTGAGCGAAATGTTATCAAAACACGGATTTTTAAAACTTAAGGAAACAGATTTTGTTTACAATTTGATACTCTAAACTGCCGAATTTTAGTTATTTACAGTGTTCCTGCTTGCATTATGTAACAATTGTTGGACTGGGTTTGTAAGGTGCGTTTCGTGGTACGTGACGCGCAAACAATAGTTTCTGAGAAAAAAGGAATCTTCTATCCTTCTGAGGTCGCCATTCTTAACAAATGTTCCATCAAACGAAACTTAGGATCGGCTAACGCACAAAAAAACACCTACACAAGTGTGCAGGTGCTTATTAGGTAGCGAGAGTGGGGCATGATCCCACGACCTCCGGATTATGAATCCGACGCTCTAACCAACTGAGCTATCTCGCCATTCCGCAAAAGAAATGTTGTTTCTTGTTTGCGAGTGCAAAAGTAGAAAGATATTTTGAAACAGCAAAGTGTTTGCGTTGATTTTTTTAAAAATTCAGGTATAAAAGCGAAAAATACGCTTATTCCCCGAAGCAACGCTGGTATTCACTCTCGAAATTGGGAGTGAAGAATCCCGTATTCATACGTTGCTTGATTTCTTCGGCAGAGAAGAAGGCGCCACCCGCAAGTTCTGCGGAGGGAGTGGGAGTTTGCTCCGTTGTAGTCTTAAATACATACACCAGTTCGCGGTCGCGCGCACTTTCAAATACATAGGTGCAGATGTGTTCGGGAGTGAAATCCGTCAAACCAATTTCCTCGCGCACCTCACGGCGGAGTGCGTCGCCCACACATTCTCCTAAATCCACGTGTCCGCCCACCGCCGTGTCCCACTTATCGGGCTGGATGTCCTTCCACTCAGGGCGGTGTTGCAGATAGAGTTCTCCCTTCGTGTTAAATACATGAAGGTGTACGACGGGGTGAAGCTTGTGGCTCCCATCGTGACATTCGCGGCGCGTAGCGCTACCTATGATATTTCCTTCCTCATCTACGAGGGGGAGGAGTTCGTTTTGGTTGTCGGTCATGTGAAATAGAGAGTAGTGAGTAGAGAGTAGTGAGTAGACCATCCGGTGAAAATTTCCAAAGTTAATTTTTCCCCTGTAAGGTCTTGGTAGATGCAACAATTAGGCGCATGAGTTCTTGGCAATCTTTGTATATACTGTCAAATTCATTTGGCGTGATAAAATTGCTTTCATAAAGAAGCTCAAGCCAATACTCTGTTTCGGCGCATTCTTTTTGAGCAATAAAAAGTCGAGCGCATAAATCTGCTTTAGACTGTCCGTAAGCTCCTTCTTTAGCATTGGCGCCAATACTTGTGCCACTGCGTAGGAGCTGCTTGGATAATACAAACTCCTTTTTCTCTTCAGTTAAATATTTGTATAATTTAATGATTCTAAGCGCAAAAGATTTGCTTTTCTTAAGGATAATACTTTCAGCCATAGGAAGGGGGTCATTTTTTTTAAAAATGGGGTAAATATGCCCGAACGGACTTCTCTCTTCTCACTCCTCTCTCCTCACTAAATTCTTACGGAATTAATAACGAACTGTCGCCATAGCTTAAGAAGCGGAAGTCGTGCTGAAGGGCGTAGTCGTAAACGCGTTTCCAGTTGTCGCC
>CALCUV010000287.1 GCA_937906765.1 uncultured Prevotella sp. | reverse complement strand
TATAACCGGTTCTGAAACTTTCATAACTGCTCCAACTATTATGCATACTGAAAATAAAATCTTATAGAAAACAATTCCCTTTTCTCCTATGCTGTGTTCGATGGAGAGCACTTTTTTATGGAACAATATATAGAGGGAGAGACGGAACCATAATAGCGTACAGATAACAGAGTACAGAGTACAACTCCATGCGGGATAATTACTCTTTGATAATAATTCACTCAGCAACTGTTCTCTGTACTCTAAAAAAGTTGTACTCTGTAATCTATACTCCGTACTCTAAAAAATTAAGCATCATGTTTTTAGAAGCAAAAAATATACACAAGTCCTTTGCGAATCACACAGCGCTGAATGACGTAAGTATTCAAGTGCCTCGTGGCAAGGTCTTTGGTTTGCTCGGGCCTAACGGTGCGGGCAAAACAACACTTATCCGCATTATCAATCGCATAACGATGCCCGACCAAGGGGAAGTGATTTTCGACGGTGCGCCCATCCGCCCTGAGGATGTGGCACGCATTGGTTATCTGCCTGAAGAGCGTGGACTCTATAAGAAAATGAAGGTGGGCGAACAGGCAATTTACCTTGCCCGACTCAAAGGACTTTCTGCTAAAGAAGCACGCCAGCGCCTACAGGTGTGGTTTGAGAAATTTGGCATTATGCCTTGGTGGAACAAGAAGTTGGAAGAACTTTCCAAAGGGATGCAGCAGAAGGTGCAATTCATTATTACCGTGCTCCATGAACCTCCCTTGCTCATCCTTGACGAACCCTTCTCGGGCTTTGACCCAGTAAATGCCGAACTTCTCAAACGCGAAATTTTGGAACTCCGTGACAAGGGGCACACAATCATTTTCTCCACTCACAACATGGCGTCGGTAGAAGAAATTTGTGATAACATCGCGCTCATTAACCACTCAAAAGTGGTGCTTCAAGGCAATGTGGAAGAAATTCGCAATCACTATCGTTCGGGCATCTATGAAGTAGTGGGAGTGGGAACAGACTTGCTCCAGACCTGTTCAGACTTTGAAGTTATTGACCACCACCGTGTGGGCGCCCTTGACCACTATCAATTGCGCAAGTCGGAATCGCTCTCTAATGCTGCGCTCATCCGTCAACTTTCTGAACGCCTTGACATCCGCAACTTTAACGAGAAACTGCCTACGATGCACGAAATTTTCTTGAAGGTAGTGGGAGAATAGCGTAACACGACGGACCTCCATTCCGCAAGGCGCTCTCCCCCTGTTTATAGGGGGAGGGGATCGCAAAGCGGTGAGGGGGTGCTGAATACGCACCGCATGGCATACTCCTAACTTCTAACTACTCACTTTTTTTCGCACCCCCTC
>CALCUV010000286.1 GCA_937906765.1 uncultured Prevotella sp. | reverse complement strand
TTTTATATCTTCAAAAGCGTTTGCAACGTATGGAGTTAGAACTAGTTAATTGCGGATAAATAATGGTTGAGGTTTTGTTATATAGAAGCAATAAATTAAATTCTGTTCTTTTGTTCTTATGTCAAAACAAGAGTGTACGTCAGGCGTGGGGTAAAATATGAATCAGTCTATAAAATCGCAGAGACTCTGTTCTTATATCCCAAAAAAGACCTTCGCGCATTTCGCGAAATTTGCGTGAGATGAAAAAAAGGCGCCCGAACTTTCGTTCGAGCGCCTCAGTTATTTAAGGAGTCTTATTCCCAAGTGTGTGACCAAGGTTCTCCTTTTTTGTTGCCCATCTTGGCATCATCTTCCGTGATGTCATCATAAATTTTCACCTCTTCAGGTTTTGACACCGCAATAACGCCTTGCAATTCAAGAAGCGTTTCTTCAAGCGTGGGTTTGATATAATGTTTCTTCATAATGCTGAAATTCATTTAGAAAATAACCTTTTTGCCGTTTACGATATATACTCCCTTCGTTGCCTTTTCTACACGGCGACCTGAAAGGTCGTAGATGCCACCGTTTCCGTTAAGCACTTCTGTGGGAACTTCAATAATGTCAGTTGTACCATCATTGTTTTCGAAGCGAATGCGAATAACCTTCATGCTTGCGGGAACGTTAAGATACGCCTTATTATTGTACACATTGAAACCGGCATCCTTCTTGTAGAAACCAGCTACTTCATCCTTCACAGTAAGTACATAGTTGGTAGTTCCATCTTCAGGAAGTGCGACTTCGCTCTTGAGGTTACCATTAACGCTGTTACCTTCCCAACCCTTAAGCATATTGCCAGCAACTTCTTTGCCATAACTGATTGAAGGAATAAACTTATAGTCGTTGGCTGTAGCACGAAGTACAACACCAGTTTGAGCAGGAATTAAATCTTCAACTTCAGTCATCGTCAACGTTTCTTCACTCATGTCGGGTTCAGTGATTGCCACATATGCCTTCACACCTTCAGGAATCTGCATTGCTTCAGAAGCATAGAATGTACCGATTTCATACTGACCGATACTGCTGTTCACGGTGTAGAGGCTGTACTTATCTGCTGTAAGGTCTTCCAATGTGTAAGGAATGTAAACCAGGAACTTCTTCAAAGAAGAAACCTATGCGACCGTCGGCCTGGAGAATCATCGTAGAGTAGCAAGCATCGGTGAAACTTACATGTTTACCCACTTGCCAACCTGCGGCAAAGGTTTCAGGAGTGTACTTGTTTGTACCGTCAGCGTTATACTCCATTTCCTTGTAGTACACCTTAACATTCGTACGACCAGGACCGGCAGGGATTGACTGCAACATAACATCGCAAATCTGACCATCGACCTTGCGGATTGCCTTTACCTTATAGATTTCGCCGTTCGTACCATTGCCACTACCATCATAAGCAGATGTACTCTTTACTGCAGTACCCCAAGTACCTGTTGTATATTTTTCAGCATCTGACTTATCTTTATCAAATGTAAAGATATTGAACCAACGTCCACCTGAAACACGACTACTGAGAATTACAGAACCATCGGGCATTTCTTCACACTTAGGTTCGTCACCTCCTGAAGCAGGACGGTCAGCAAGTGTACCGAGTACGTTCCATGTTTTACCAAAGTCGTCCGAATAGATAACACGGTTACCTCCATTGTTCGTCCATATTGCGCAGTAGAGACGATAGTATTCACCCTTCTTCACTACACGACTCTGACAAATCTTACCAGAACCAATAAACATTGAAGGAACTGTGGGATTATCGCCATCAAGGAAAATAGAATACATGTGGTCCGTCACTTCTTCGGGTTGTGTCCACTTCCATGACTCAGTAGTTTCATCGTATGTACCATAGATACGAGCCACACGGTTAACAGCGGTAGCATCTTTTACTCCAATCTTCGATTTGTCCCAACGACCATTATGGCAAACAGTACGTCCGCACACCATCATTACGAGAATCTTATTGCTTTCGCGGTCTGCAACAATTGCAGGGTCACCATATCCCGTTTCCATAATATTGGTGCTTCCACCGTTGCCATCAGCAAGCATTAACTCATTGCCCCATGTTTGTCCATTATCTGTAGAGATACGGCATACGATATCTACTTCACCATAACCAATATCACTACCGCAAGGACGGTGGTCACAAATTGCAAAGATATGACCATTGGGCGCTGTTGCTATTGCAGGGATACGATAGGGATGACCTGTTGCACTGGGTGAGTAGAAAAGCGTCTTTTCCTCGTTAGCAACAAATGTCGCTTCGAGTTCAAGATTACTTTCTAACGTTACATTTTCGTATGTTTCCTCAAAACCGTTGAATGTATAACCACGATAAGGCAGACAGCTAAGCGTGAAGGGTTCATCCTTAGGAAGGTAAGACTTATCAATAGTTGTATTTCCCGTAATTGTTGTCGTTGAAGTAAGTCCTCCTGCATTCAAAATCAAGCGAGCTACATCATGGCGTGCATCCCATGCTTCACCTTCAACCGTAACATTAACACTAATTGACTTTGTAGCATCAATAAGTGTGGGTGTCCAATAACTTCCCTTATCTTCTTTATTCGTTGTGAAAAGTTTAAGATAACCTCCGTTACCACCATACATATTGATAGCCCATTCAGAAGCATTGGGCTTTGCGGTAGGAACCAAAGCAATACCGTAATGTCCCATCTTCAACTTCCAAGTACCCTTGTCGGTAGTCATCTTTGACTCCACATTTTGTGCGTAAGAAGCATCAGCAGCGAGAGGTACGTTAAGCGCATACGCATCACCCGCAGCCTTGTTGTAAAGTACGAATGATTCGGCAGTACCAACGAGACACCACAACTGGTTTTCCGCAGAGAAATCCATGATAGCGGTTTTACCCTTACGGTCAGCATAACCTCCGTCCACAACTTCAAGACCTGCGCTATAAGCCGTGTTTGAACAGTTGGTGAAGCGCACCCACTTTTCACCGTAAGTAGAAGACATGAATGTGGGAGTAAATACTGCTGTTAATACAACGTCCTGAGTTGCATTTGCCAAATCAGCAACATTGTAGGTGTTACCTTCTTCATCTACAAAACCCGCAAATTCAAAATGCTTATTACCTGTAGTAACAGAAATTGTGGGAGCAACACCCTCAGTTAATGCTGTTTCCAAGGTTGATGTGTAAGCAGTGCCGTCAATAGTCAATGTGGCATTTGCATATACAGGCAAATTGATGGTTAATGACTTAGTGGTCTGCAAACAGAGTTCAAACACGAAGTCTGTAGAAAAGTTCGTGGAGTTTTTATTGTAGGGGGTTTGTGCCTGACTCATACTTCCATCATTTCCTATGCAAAGGAAGCGACCTCCGTTAGAATCCACATTGTCAGTCCACAAGGTAGCACGACCAAAGTTATTTGCATTCTCTGTTGTTACCTTGAAATTATGTGCAGCATCCTTAAGCGTCTTGTGAGCAAGCCATTTACCCGCTAAGTTCTTGAAACGATAATTGTCGCCATATTTCTGACAAACAAAGAGGTGTGAGTCAATGAGAAGTTTACCTTCCGTTGCCTTAAGCGTTCCGTTATTGTTGTTCAGGTAAAGAGGCGTGTCGTTGTCATTATAAATATGGTAGGTCATACCATCCTGGGGCAACACTGAAAATTCTTCAAAACAATAGTCGCTTGAATAAGTCTCATTGTAGTAGCCTGCACTACCAGCTTGGTCCCAACTTGTTGCATTCTTCACGACAAGTACATTTGAACCCGCTTGGTTTGCTGTAAGTGTCACACAACCTTCGTTCACAACTTTTCCTGTGCCTACGGTCTCATCTACTGTCCAAGCCAATGCCGTTGTAGAAAGTCCCTTCCATACGAAATACTTGTTCGTGCCAAGATTCTTGAAGGTTACCATTCCAGGATTGTTGGCATCTTCTTCGCAAAGCCAAATGTAGTTCTTATTGAATGCGTCCTTTGTAGCGCTAAAACCTACACTACCGTTGTTGTCGTAGAAATACTTGTCACCTTTCTGATGCTTGTTGTAGAAATAATAGTACTTACCAGGCTGGGGCTTGTGAGTGTATTCAACAAAGCAGAAGTCGCTTGAATAGGTAGTAGTGTTATAACCTGCGTTATCTGCTTGGTCAAAGTTTCCAATCATACCGACCAAATACTTTGATTTATCTCCATTTTGGAGTGTCACACAACCATCATTAACAACCTTACCAGTACCCTTCTCTGGACTAACATTCCATCCGTAAGCACTATTTGAAAGCGCCTTCCATGCAAAACATTTATTTGTGCTTACATTCTTGAAATTGAGTTTCTCACCATTTGCTTCGCACAACCAAATGTATGCCTTGTCGTTATATCTACAAGCAGGAGCAAAACCTACACTTCCGTTGTTGTCATAGTAATACTGATACCCTGCTTGATGCTTGTTGAAAATGTAGTACTTCTTACCAGGAACGGGACGGGTGTCAAGAACCACATTTACAGTATAAGTAGTTCCTTCAAGTGTAGAACTTACGATGAAATATCCCTTGGGAGCCAATGTCTTAATCAAGTTGTTGCTTAACGCAATGTCTGAAGGATATGAATAACTGCTTGTCTGAATAGTCTCATCATTCATCACAAAGTTAATCGTATATTCCGTTTCTGACATCTCAACTTTGTAAAATTCTGCGCGAATAGAAGTTCCGTCTACGTTACAACCATCCCAATAACTCAAACAGAGGTAACTTGGTTTGTTACAATGGATGTATAACTTGTTACCACCATTGGTAAAGTCAGTTTGATAAATAAACCAACTGTCTGTAGAATTATCAACCTCTGTAAAAGCGAAATGACCAACAGGTTCCTTTCGATTATTCATGTTTTGGTTGCGCGCCTGATCTGCAGGAAGGAATGTTTCAGTTCCAATGTTGAACAAAGTAAATGTACCATCAGAATTGTTTACCAATTTCCAGATATACTCATCTTGGTCAGATGTTACTCCAGTTGATAAATCTCCAGCCTCAGTGTTTACACGGAAAGCTCTGTCTGTTGTTGCATTGTTATGCCACACCCAACCATTCCCATGACTACAAGACGCCTTGATGACGTAGTAACCGTCAGTTGGTTTTGTGCTTGATTTAGAAACATTGTAACTTGTCTGCGCCCAAGCTACATGGCACACCATTCCTAAAAGGAATATGCACAACATGGGTTTTAACAAAAAGAATCTTTTCATTATTAAAAATTTAATTATTAAATAGTGGATAATCTTCTCAATTGTCAATAAAGGGAGGAAGCATAATGCAAAATCCCCCACTTATATACAAAGTTACTGATATTCTTTGAGATGTAAAAAAATTAAAATCACGTTGTGTTGCAGAGTTTACAAAATTAATTGTTACCCCCCCCCTATTTTGAAAGGTTAACTTTACAAAATATTATCATCCATTACTTTAAAAACCATAAAAATAAGGCGCCTTGAGTTTAAATACACCGAAAAGAAGCGCTTTGTTTGCACATTCAGAAACAGAGCGGAAACTCCTTCTGCGTCATGAATCTCGCATCTAGAGTCAACTTCCAGACTATTGCGAAACAGAAATAAACATTGTGATTCTAAAGTTACTTATTCGGCACCGAGTTAGTAACTTTATCGCTCGAGTTTAAGAGTTTGTAACGCGAGATTGAACCTTGCAGATTTTTAACGCTTTATGTTTTCAGGGCGGGGGAGAAATGGGGAGGTAAGGAAATGACATTTATATAGACGGTTCAACCCAAATTGATGTTTCATGAAGCTGAAGGCGTCACCAATCAGTAACCGCGGGTGTTTGAGCGAAGCGAATACCCCCGGAAATGGGACAATGAAAGAAAGCACCCTGAATGGGTGCCCCAATAATCAGTTTTCCGACTGTTAGGGCACCCATTCAGGGTGCATCACAAGGTTATCACTTCCGGGGGTGCGCCTCTGGCGTACCCCGCGGTTACTGTGCGGAGACGCCTTCAGCGTCTTAAATTGGCTTGAACCAAATAAATATCACACATGCAACTGCTATATCACCCCTAAAAAAGGGTATCATATAACTGTTACCCCGTAAGACTATCATCCCCCCCACAGAAGGGGCATGAAACGCGACTTTGGTCAACTCCTATATTATTGCATTACACGGTTCCTACAATGAAGTTTTCAGGATGGCGTCCTTGATAACCTTCGTAGTAAGCATAGATTTCGCGGAGGTCGGCCTTGCGGTCCTTTGAGGGCATGATGTACTTCGTCATGCGGATTTCCTTCTTCTTATAGTCCATCCCCATAAGCACAATGGGGAGATTGGCTTGCGAAGCAATGACGTAGAAACCGAGGTGCCACTTGGGGGTGGCCTTACGTGTGCCTTCGGGAGTAAGGGCTAAGCGGAAGGTGTCGCTCGTCTTGGCTATTTCAACGAGTTCCGTAATCAGGGCAGTACCCTTACCGCGATTGACGGGAATACCCCCCATCCAGTTGCGGAAGATATAGTCAAGCGGACCTACGAACCACTCCTTCTTCATCACAAAACCCGACTTGCGCCCTACGGACGAAATAAAGAGTTTGCCAATGAAGAGGTCAAGATTGCTTGTGTGAGGAGCAACGCAATAAATGCACTTGTCAAAGTCAGGCACTTCTACTACGCTCTTCCATCCAAGCACCTTTTCAAAAATGAATTTACACAGAGGTTGAAGCATAGGAATAAAAGGAGAAAGGAGAAAGGAGAAAGGAGAAATTCCGTGCGGATTAAAATCCTCAACATGTAGTTCTCTTCTCGATTGTCCTATTAAATTCAAGTGGGAGAAAGGAGAAAGGAGAAATTCCGTGCGGGATAAATTCTTCAACACGTAGTTCTCTCTTTCTTCTTTCTCAAATTGATAGTAGTCCGAAAGGAAAAAGGATGTTTTTTATGCGAAGGATGGTGCGCAGCACTTTCTCCTTTCTCATTTCTCCTTTCTCCTTTCCAACAGCCTTACTTACAACTACAAGTAGGCTTAATCTGCTGGAAGAAGTCGTTACCCTTGTTGTCAACGAGAATGAATGCGGGGAAGTCTTCTACCTCAATCTTCCAGATAGCTTCCATGCCGAGTTCGGGATATTCTACACATTCGATGCTCTTGATGTTGTTCTGCGCAAGGATTGCTGCAGGCCCACCGATAGAACCGAGGTAGAAACCGCCGTGCTTCTTACAAGCGTCCGTAACCTGCTGTGAGCGGTTACCCTTAGCCAACATGACCATAGAACCTTCGTGACTTTGGAAGAGATCTACGTAAGAGTCCATACGACCTGCTGTAGTGGGACCCATAGAACCGCAAGCCATGCCAGCGGGAGTCTTTGCGGGACCAGCATAGTAAACGGGGTGGTTCTTCAAGTACTCGGGCATGGGAAGACCAGCGTCAAGGCGTTCCTTAATCTTCGCATGTGCGATGTCGCGACCCACGATGATAGTGCCGTTAAGCGAAAGGCGTGTGCTTACGGGATACTTGTCGAGCTGCTTGAGAATTTCGCTCATGGGTTGGTTAAGGTCGATGCGTACTACGTCGCCTTCGCCAGCCTGACGGAGTGCTTCGGGAATGAGGTTGCCGGGGTTGTCGTCCATCTTCTCAATCCAAATACCGTCCTTGTTAATCTTACACTTAATATTACGGTCAGCCGAGCAGCTTACGCCGAGACCTACGGGGCAACTTGCGCCGTGGCGGGGGAGGCGAACAACGCGGATGTCGTGAGCAAAGGACTTACCACCGAACTGTGCGCCGAGGCCGATGTTCTGTGCTTCCTTCAAGAGTTGTTCTTCGATTTCAATGTCGCGGAAAGCACGACCTGTTTCGTCGCCTGTAGTGGGGAGATTGTCGTAGAACTTCGTAGAAGCGAGCTTCACCGTGAGGAGGTTCTTTTCAGCAGAAGTACCGCCGATAACCACTGCAATGTGGTAAGGAGGACAAGCCGCTGTACCGAGCGTCTTCATCTTGCCCACGAGGAAGGGTACGAGCGTTGCAGGGTTCAAAATAGCCTTTGTTTCCTGATAGAGGTAAGTCTTGTTCGCCGAACCACCACCCTTTGTTACGCAAAGGAACTCATACTCCATGCCGTGAGTAGCTTCGATGTCAATCTGGGCAGGGAGGTTGCAACGTGTGTTGACTTCATCGTACATATTGAGGGGCGCGTTCTGAGAATAACGGAGATTTTCTTCCGTGTAAGTCTTGTACACCCCCTTAGCAATCGCTTCTTCGTCACAGAAACCGGTCCACACCTGCTGACCCTTCTCTGCGTGGATGATAGCAGTACCAGTGTCCTGACAAAGAGGGAGTTGACCCTTAGCAGCAACCTCAGCGTTGCGGAGGAAAGTGAGGGCAACATACTTGTCATTGTCCGAAGCTTCGGGGTCAGAGAGAATCTTCGCCACCTGTTCGTTGTGTGCACGACGGAGCAAGAAAGAAACGTCGCGGAATGCCTGATTGATCATCTTTGTGATGCCTTCAGCTTCCACCTTAAGAATGGGGTGGCCTTCAAATTCGCCAACGCTAACGTGGTCCTTAGTAAGGAGGTAATACTCCGTAGTGTCTTTTCCAAGTTGGAACATAGGAGCGTACTTGAATTCAGGAATGTTTGCCATAAGAAATTATAATGAGTTTTGATAATTGTTATTGATGGGATAGGGGGATAGGGACTATAGTGACTATAGGTTCTATAGCCTCTATAAAGCTGTTAATTCCGCGATCTTTACCACCCCCTGACTTGCCTTTTCCAAATTAGGAATGGGCAAGAATTCGTGGGGGCCGTGGAAATTGAGACCACCAGCGAAGATATTGGGACAAGGGAGCCCCATGAAGGAAAGTTGTGCGCCGTCTGTTCCGCCGCGGATGGCGCGCACCTGAGGTGTGATGCCGAGGTCGAGCATGGCTTGCTTCACCGTATCAATAATGTGCATCTGCGGTTCTACCTTTTCACGCATATTATAATATTGGTCGTTGAGGGCAAGTTTCACCACGCCTTCGCCATACTTGGCATTAAACTGCGCTACGAGGTCGGTCATCTGTTGCTTACGCGCTTCAAACTTCTGGCGGTCGTGGTCGCGAATGATAAAGGTAGCGCTTGCCTTTTCTACGCCTCCCTCCATCGCAAGAAGGTGGAAGAAACCTTCGTATTCCGTAGTGGTTTCAGGCGTTTCGTTAGCGGGGAGCGCGCTGATAAACTCTGCAGCCACGCGTCCGGCATTAATCATCTTATCTTTAGCATATCCCGGATGAACATTCAATCCTTTGAAAGAGACCTTTGCTGCGGCAGCATTGAAGTTTTCATACTCCAACTCACCAATCTGTCCGCCATCAATCGTGTATGCCCACTCGCAACCGAACTTTTCGACATTAAATTTGTGGGCACCAAGACCAATTTCTTCGTCAGGGTTAAAGCCTACGCGAATCTTACCATGTTTGATTTCGGGATGCTCCATGAGATACACCATTGCCTGAACAATTTCAGCAATACCCGCTTTGTCGTCGGCGCCAAGCAGGGTGTGACCGTCGGTAACGATAATGTCTTCACCCTTATGCTGGAGCAATTCGGGGAACTTCTCAACCGTTGTTACAATACCCGCTTCGGCATCGAGCACAATGTCTGTGCCGTCATAATTCTTCACAATGCGGGGCTTGACATCTTTGCCCGAGCAGTCGGGACTGGTGTCCATGTGGGCAATAAACCCAATGGTGGGCACGTGTTTATCGGTATTGGCTGGAAGGGTGGCGTAAAGATAACCGAGTTCGTCGAGTTCCACGTCCTCCAAACCGATGGAAATAAGTTCTTCCTTAAGATATTCCGCAAAGACAAACTGCTTTGCTGTACTGGGCGTTACGCCCGAAGCGTCGTCCGACTGTGTGTCGAAACTAACATACTTCAAAAATCGTTCAACTATCGTCATTGTAAAGTTCTAAAGTAGAAGGTTTAAAAAGGGCTGTAACTTTAACCCCACTAAGTTCTGCAAATATACGGAAATTTCATAAAAACGCCCCTCCAGAATGTTGATTTTCTGCTAAAAAGTGTTTTATGTAGGGACATACGAAAGTTTTTTACTACTTTTGCACCAAATATGGCGCTTATAACTTGGACGCGCTTAAAACTGATAATTTAATAATTCAAAGATAATGGCACAAGAAGACGTTTTCAAGAAAATTGTTTCTCACTGTAAGGAGTATGGTTTTGTATTCCCTTCAAGTGAAATTTATGACGGTCTCGGCGCAGTGTATGACTATGCGCAGAATGGTGTAGAACTTAAGAACAACATCAAGCAATATTGGTGGCAGAGTATGGTGTTACTCCACGACAACATCGTGGGTATCGATAGCGCCATCTTTATGCACCCCACAGTGTGGAAGGCTTCAGGTCACGTAGATGCATTTAATGACCCCCTCATTGATAACCGCGACTCTAAGAAGCGCTATCGTGCAGACGTGCTCATTGAAGAAGCAATTGCAAAGTACGAAGATAAGATTGCGAAGGAAATTGCGAAGGCTCAGAAGAAGTTTGGCGAAAACTTTGACGAAGCACAGTTCCGTGCTACCAACGCTCGCGTTCTTGATAATCAGCAGAAGCGTGATGCACTTCACGAACGCTTTGCTGCAGCCATGAACGCCAGCGACCTTGACGAACTCAAGCAAATCATTCTTGACGAAGAGATTGTTTGTCCCATCAGCGGCACACGCAACTGGACCGATGTGCGCCAATTCAACCTCATGTTTAAGACAGAAGTGGGTTCAACTGCTGAAGGTTCTTCAACCATCTACCTCCGCCCCGAAACAGCACAGGGTATTTTCGTAAACTACCTCAATGTGCAGAAGACAGGTCGCATGAAAGTGCCCTTCGGTATCGCACAGATTGGTAAGGCTTTCCGTAACGAAATCGTAGCTCGCCAATTCATCTTCCGCATGCGCGAATTCGAGCAAATGGAAATGCAATTCTTCGTTAAGCCTGGCACAGAATTAGAATGGTTTGAGAAGTGGAAGAACACACGTATGGCTTGGCACCAAGCACTTGGCTTTGGCGCTCAAAACTATCGCTTCCACGACCACGAAAAGCTCGCTCACTACGCAAATGCGGCCAGTGACGTGGAATTCCGCATGCCTTTCGGATTTAAGGAAGTAGAAGGTATCCACAGCCGTACGAACTTCGACCTCTCACAACACGCGAAGTACTCTGGCAAGAAGATTGAATACTTCGACCCCGAGCTTAACGAACGCTATACCCCCTATGTTATCGAAACATCTATCGGTGTGGACCGTATGTTCCTCTCTGTGATGTGTCACAGCTACCAGGAAGAAGCTCTCGAAAACGGAGAAACTCGCGTAGTTCTCAAGCTCCCCGCAGCACTTGCGCCTACGAAGCTCGCAGTTATGCCTCTCGTCAAGAAGGATGGTCTTCCCGAAAAGGCACGTGAGATTATCGACGACCTTAAGTTCCACTTCAACTGTAAGTATGACGAAAAGGACTCTATCGGTAAGCGTTACCGCCGTCAGGATGCCGTAGGTACTCCCTTCTGCGTAACTGTTGACCACGACACCCTCACTGACGGATGCGTAACACTCCGCGACCGCGACACAATGGAGCAAACTCGCGTGAAGATTAGCGACCTCCGTGGCCTCATCGAAGACAAGGTGAGCATCACTTCTCTCTTGAAGAAGATTAAGTAATAACTAGCGAACGTGATCCGTCGAAAGTGGCACATCTCTTTCTGCATAGACGATTTGTGGCATCGGTAGAAGGGGGAATGCAAACTGATTCCCCAGGGTCGTTCACTCATCCATAAAATGCGAAAACTTTATAATTACCTCCTCTTTCTTCTCCTCGCGATGCCTTTATTAACTGCATGTTCAGAGGAAGAAATGCCCGACGTAGATTATTACAATTGGGCGCAACGCAATAAGGAATTCTTTGCCGAAAAACTCCATGAAGCAAAGACTTCTGTATCGGTGGCAAAAGCCGCTTACGGTGCCGATTGGGAAAATCACTGTGATTGGCGCGTATTCCGCTCCTACCTAAAAAGTGATAACTCCAACATTGCCTCAACCGACTCTATCTGCGTGAAGATTGTGGAACGTGGCAGTGGGACTGGTTGTCCGCTTTACACAGACTCCGTACGTGTGAATTACATTGGTCGCACCATGCCCACACAAAATTATATGGAGGGGCGCATTTTTGACCATAGCGGACTCTATAGTACACCCGAAGAGGTGTTCAACCCAGATTTCGCACGCCCAACGGGACTCTTGGTGAGCAATACCGTAGATGGTTTTACCACAGTGCTCCAACAAATGCACATTGGTGACCGTTGGTTGGTTTACATTCCCGCAGAAATGGGTTATGGTGAGAGTGACGTAAACGCAATCCTCAAAGGCGGTTCAACACTTATATTTGAAATTCAATTGGTTTCTTACTGTCGCGCAGGTAGCAGTTTTGGCGACCAATAACCATCAGTTACAACATCATTTTAGAGAAGCATATCTTCGGGTGTGCTTCTCTTTTTTGTGTGTCTAAGGTTAAGATTTCACCCTGAGAGCATGTTGGAAATCCCCCTATGTTTAGCGGGTTTTCCTAAAAACATGTAAATTTGCAAGAAGTCCAACTTTTCATTTCATTTATCCCTAACACCTCACAATGAAACGCTATCTGCTCTCCCTACTCAGCATAATTACGTTAGGCATCGGCGCACAAACGCTACTGCCTGTTCCGCAACACCTGGAATATACCTCAAAAAAGCACTTCACGCTCCACAAAGGTTTGCGACCTCAAAACACAGTCGGCGCTCCTGCTCCCACGCTCTTGCTTCAAGAAGTGTTGCAGAGTGATGCATCTCAGAAAGACACAAACACCTGCCTCATCCTGCCCTACCCCTCTGCTCCAAATGCCGAGGCTTATCAGTTGCGCATCACTCCCGATTCGTTGCTGATTTATGCCAGTACGGAAGGGGGAGTTACGTGTGCTGCCGCCACGCTGATACAACTTAAGTCGGCAAAAGGGACACTTCCCTGCGTCACCATTACCGATGCCCCCGCCTATGCTTGGCGTGGCATTATGCTGGACGTTTCGCGCCATTTCTTCCCCATCTCTTATTTGAAGAAGCAAATTGACATCCTTGCGCGTCACAAGATGAACACGCTTCACCTTCACTTAACCGATGCGGCGGGATGGAGAATGGAAATCAAGCGTTACCCACGCTTGACCAAACAAGCGGCTTGGCGCACCGACGGAAGTTGGAAGACGTGGTGGAATGGCACTCGTGCCTACGCCACAGAGGGAGACTCCGCAGCCTATGGCGGTTATTACACACAGGAGGAGTTGCGCGAACTCGTGGCTTATGCTCATGCGCGCAATATTAATATAGTCCCCGAAATCGAAATGCCGGGACATTCCGAAGAGGTGCTTGCCGCCTATCCCGAATTTTCATGTACGCATGACGCTAAGGGTGCTGCCGATTTCTGTCCTGGGAATGCGGGGACTTACGACTTTTTGGAGCACATCCTTTTGGAAGTCATGGACGTTTTCCCCTCACCTTACATCCACGTAGGCGGAGATGAGGCGGGCAAAGCGGCATGGAAGGATTGCCCGCTCTGTCTGCGCAAAGCGGAAGAGTTAGGTTTGCAACATGTCAACGCACTTCAAGGCCACCTTATCCGACACATGAACAGGTTCTTGGCATCTCATGGTCGCACACTCGTTGGTTGGGACGAGGTGATGGCAGATACGCTCGAACCGGGCACACACATTATGAACTGGCGCTCTACGGAACTGGCCCGTGAGGCGGCTCAGCGCAACCTCAAGGTGATTCTCACGCCTGGAGCATACTGTTACCTTGATTATTATCAAGATGCCCCACCCTTCCAACCCGAAGCGATTGGTGGATACTTGCCTCTCGAACAGGTCTATCGATTTGTGTCGATGGAAGAACTGGATGCTGAAGCGCGCAAAGCGGTGTGTGGCGTGCAGGGAAACCTTTGGGCGGAATACATCCCCACCGTTGAGCACGCCGAATACATGCTCTATCCCCGCGCTTTGGCACTGGCAGAAATTGGTTGGAATGCCGACCAACGCGCTCCCTTTGCCGACTTCCGCAAACGCGCTTCCGCCGTCTGCGACAAGTTGCGGGAAGAAGGCGTCAACACTTTCAACCTCCACACTGAGATTGGATTGCGCAAGGAATACCAAACGCCCGTTACGCACAAGGCTTTAGGCAAAAAGGTCATCTATAACCACCCCTTCTCTCCCTATTACCCTGCGGCGGGTGAGTCAAACCTCACCGATGGTCTTCAAGGCGGATGGACACATACCGACAAGAGA
Organism: uncultured Prevotella sp.; assembly: GCA_937906765.1. Taxonomy (GTDB): domain Bacteria; phylum Bacteroidota; class Bacteroidia; order Bacteroidales; family Bacteroidaceae; genus Alloprevotella. The sequence continues at coordinate 4,578 of CALCUV010000286.1, read as the reverse complement.
TGGCAAGGATTCATTGGGGGCAAGCGTTTTGACATAACAATTGACTTCGAAACGCCACAAACTGTTCGCTCCGTCACTACGGGATTCATGCATGCCCCAGGTGCGGAAATTTATGCGCCCAGTGCTTACATCATTTCTACTTCCAACGATGGGGAAAACTTTACGGAAGTCGGAAAATTCACCTTTGACGGCACGGATGAAACAACCTGTCAAACCTACGTTTGGAAGGGCAAGTTCAAAGCGCGTTATGTGCGTATCCAAGCCCCAGGAAGCGCAAAAGGAGGCTGGGTGTTTGCCGACGAAGTGGTTGTGAAGTAAAGGGTTATGAGTTAGGAGTTGACCAAAGTCGCATTTCATACCGACTCTCCGCCACTTTGTCAAAACTAAGTCTCAAAGAAATCAAAAAAGGTTACTAAGAAAATCAACTCTTAGTAACCTTTTTTCGTGTATGTAAGGAATATTTGTAGGTATATCTATTGCTGTCTTGAAAACACTTCTAACTCTCAAACTAAGAAGTCATTTCAAGTAAAAAAGCCCTCATTTTTTAAATCTCATGCGGATTACGCGTATTACGCGAAGGTATGCAGAATTTCTAAATTCTAATTAAGGGAGCACGCGGAGAAGCACACGCTAACGCTTGAGCTTTGCCGTCCGGAGTAATCCATACTCGTGCTCAACTGCAACTCTCTTTTTAGACATAAGAACATAAGTACATAAAGAATTTTGTTCTTTTGTTCTTCTGTCTAAAAAACAGTAGTGTGAGGGTTAGACACAAGCGAAGCAATGTATGTCCCGCGCAATCTTTCATAAGGGATGCGTATTATCTTCCAGCTTTACGCATCTTCCGTCTTCCGCTGCAAGGGTTCTCCGTCCCACTCTTCCATCAAGATTTGTTCCAACTTTTGCCCGTCAAGATGCAAACGGAATTTGCCATCCGAAACAACGGAGATGTTTCCCGTCTCTTCAGAAATCACAATTGCCAAGCAGTCACTTTTCTCCGACATACCCTTCGCCGCTCTATGGCGCAAGCCTAACGCCTTTGGGATGTTGGGGTCATGACTTACGGGAAGAATGCAACCAGCAGCCGTAATGCGACGGTTGGACACTATCATCGCACCATCATGAAGCGGACTGTTTTTGAAGAAGATATTTTCAATCAATCGTTGACTTATGTAAGCGTTGATTAAGTCACCCGAATCAATTTCTTCCTTTAATGAATCCGAGCGCTGAATAATGATGAGCGCCCCTACCTTTTGCTTCGCCATGTTAATGCAAGCCATGACGATGGGGAGAATTTGCTTGCGGTTCACGTCAAGGTGGTCCGTCTTTCGACCGCCAAATATTCGGCGAAACACCTCGCTTCTACGGTTGCGCGCACCAATCGTTGAGAAGAAATGGCGTATTTCTTTTTGAAACAACACTATCAAACCAAGCGAACCGATACTGACCATTTGGTCCATGATGCTTCCCAGCAGGCGCATGTTAAACACCTGTGACACCAACAACCAAACGAAGACAAACACAAGGATACCCGAGAACACATTGGCGGCACTCGATTGCTTCATCTCCTTATAGATGTAACTCAATAAGAAGGTGACGAGCAAAATATCAATAAGGTCTTTAATTCCAAAGTCAACCATAAATATGGAAAAGAAAAACTTGTTTATAAATCATATAGAAGCGACGGTTGAGGTTGCTCTTGTTTACAATCCTTACCCTTCTGTAAACTCCGAACGCTCAAACCGAATTTGCGCATTCTCTCATAAAGTTTCACCACTTCAACTGCAGCCTTCACATCATGGACACGCAAGATACTGGCTCCCTTCATTAATGAAAAAGCATGGAGTGCTGTCGTGCCATTCAAGGCTTCGTCGGCCGTAATTCCGAGCGCACGCGTAATCATCGACTTTCTTGACACTCCAACAAGCACAGGGAGATGAAACACTCGGAAGTCATCGAGATGGCGAAGGAGTTCGTAGTTATGTTCTAAGGTCTTGCCGAATCCAAATCCCGGATCCAGCACAATGTCTCGCATACCCAAATCGCGCAATCGGCGCACTTTTCGCGAAAGGTCGGTCATAACCTCCGCCGTCACATTCTTATATTGTGGCGATAGTTGCATGGTTTGCGGTGTGCCTTGACAATGCATCAGCACATAAGGCACGCGCAGGGCTGCAACTGTTTCAAACATCTGCGCATCAGCATCTCCGCCCGAGATGTCGTTCACGATGCTTGCGCCCAGTTCTTCCACACACCTTTTGGCAATTTCCGCACGAAAGGTGTCTATTGAAATGAGTGCTGAAGGAGCCTCACGACGCACTATTTGAAGTGTAAAGTCAAGGCGTCGCCACTCTTCCTCCAGCGTAACTTCTGCAGCGCCGGGTCGTGTAGAGTAAGCACCGACATCAATAATGTCTGCACCCTCTTCAAGAATTTGCTGCACGCGCAATTGAATCTCCGCCTCCGTTTGCTTTCTGCTTCCTGCAAAAAAGGAGTCAGGAGTGGCGTTTAAAATACCCATAACTTTTGGGGTATCTAATTGCAGTAATTTTCCACCACAATTCAGCGAGTATGTAAGGGTTTTAGGGTGCATTCAATGACGACTAATGAGATAATTTGCACAAATATACACAGAATTTCGGCAATGGGCGGGCGCATAATGGTTTTTTATCTAAATTTGTAGGAGAATAAGAGTACAGAAGTCTGAGTGTAGCGTACAACTTCCTTTCGGAATGTCGTCTCGTCAACTTATGTTCTACTCTTTATTAATATTTGTACGCTACGGTTGTGCCCTAATAACATTCCAAAGGGAAGTTGCATGCTCTACACTGTAAGTTGTACGCTAATAAAAACATTTTTATGTCACTCAACGAACTCTACGAACTTTTCCTTTCTCACCCCGTTATCACTACTGATACACGTAATTGCCCCGAAGGTTCTATATTTTTCGCCTTAAAGGGAGACAATTTCGACGGCAACCTTTTTGCACACGAAGCTTTAGAAAAGGGGTGTGCGCATGCCGTTGTTGACAATCCGCAAGTGGCGGGTTCGGATGGGCGCATGGTTTATGTGAGCGACGTATTGCTGATGTTGCAGGAATTAGCGCATCATCATCGCAAGCAGTTGGCACTCCCCGTTGTTCAGATTACTGGCACAAACGGGAAAACCACAACAAAGGAACTCACAGCGGCGGTTCTCGCAAAACGCTATAAGGTGCTCTTCACCGAGGGTAACTTTAACAACCATATTGGTGTGCCAAAAACATTGCTTCGCCTCACGGAGGAACATGAAATTGCCGTTATCGAAACAGGGGCTAACCATCCCGGAGAAATTGCCGACTTAAGCAAGATTGTAGATGCCGATTGCGGACTGATTACGAACGTAGGGAAGGCTCACCTTGAGGGTTTCGGTTCGCTGGAAGGCGTGGTGTTAACCAAGTGTGAGTTGTATCAATACCTCTCAGGCAAACCCGAAGGATTCATCTTCCTTAACGCCGACAACTCCCTGCTTGCGCCTCAAGCAAAAGGGTTGCGCGCCATCACCTATGGCAAACCCGAACAGGGATATGACGTAGAGGGCGAAGTGATTTCCTGTGACCCACAACTGCGTCTGCGTCTGCGCATCGCCAATGGGGAATGGCACGAAGTGCAAACCCAACTCGTGGGAGCATATAACCTGGACAACATGCTTGCTGCCGCTGCCGTAGGACTACGTTTCGGAGTGAGCGAAGCGGATATTTGTGCGGCGCTCGAAGCATACACTCCCAAGAACAAGCGTTCGGAATTGCAAAAAACAGCGCACAACACACTCATCGTGGATGCCTATAACGCCAACCCCACCAGCATGAAGGCGGCACTTGAAAACTTCCACTTGATTCCCCACCCCAACAAGTTGTTGATTCTTGGCGAAATGCGCGAACTCGGCAGTGCCTCAACCGAAGAACATACTGCCGTCGTGGCGCTCCTTCAGCAGTTGGGATTCACCAACGTTTGGTTGGTGGGAAAAGAATTTGCGGCAGTTGCCAGCGACACAGCGTTCCGCTGTTTTAATGACGTAGAAGCCGTAAAGGAAGCACTTACGTGGAACCCCGTTTCCGACAAGCTCATTCTTGTTAAGGGAAGCAACGGCACGAAGTTATTCCAACTTCCAGAATTTTTATAAAGATACCGCCCTCTATCAATCATACGGCGAACAAAGTAAGAAAGAGTGGCAACAATAAGCCACTTTGCGCCCACACTTAGTAACTAAAAAACAATTCATTCTATAACAAAAATCCTCAACTCATGGCTAAATTTAAGCGTATCCTCCTCAAGCTTTCAGGTGAAAGTCTTATGGGCGAACAAGGTTACGGTATTGACGTAACACGCCTCAATCAGTATGCAGAACAAATCAAAGCAGCGCTCGCAGCTGGCGTTCAAATCGGTATTGTTATCGGTGGCGGCAACATCTTCCGCGGACTCAGCGGTGCAGGTAAGGGTTTTGACCGCGTAAAAGGCGACCAAATGGGAATGTGTGCCACAGTGATTAACTCGCTTGCCCTAAGTTCTGCTCTTGGCGCTATTGGCGTGAAGAGTCGTG
>CALCUV010000285.1 GCA_937906765.1 uncultured Prevotella sp. | reverse complement strand
ATTTGTTTCACATCCCCAAAGGTGCCACACGGGGAGGCGTCCCTGTTGGTCGCAAATGTTGAGCATGGAGTTAACGAAATGACTCATGCGTTCAGGGACAATGATGGAAAGCAGGGGCATCTTTGCACGATAGGTGTCCCAGAGCGAGAAAATGGTGTAAGTGGGCAAGGCGCTGTTGTGAACCTCACCATCAGCACCACGGTAATCACCATTAATGTCGCTAAAAAGCGCAGGGGCGGTCATGACATGATAGAGCGCCGTGTAGAAAGTGCGACGTTGGTCATGCGTGCCACCAGAGATTTGGATGCAACTAAGTCCTTCGCTCCACAATGAGTCGGCTTTATGTGCCAGGGCGTCGAAGTCCCATGTAGTTGCTTCAGATTGGAGCGTTCTTGTTGCGCCCTCAATGCTGACGGCAGAAAGCGCTACCTTGAGCAACACTTGTTCCCCATTTTGTGTGGAGAAATGGAGGCGCGCATAAAGGCTATCGCGTCCGTGATAAGTGAGCGAATCGATCGGTTTGGAACATTCGGCGGCGAAAAACACTTTTTGACGATTGGCCCACCCTCGAGAGTGGCGCCATCCTGTGAGGAGTCCGTTGGGGGCGAGCGAAATGTGAGCATCCGTGACTTTGTCCCAACATCCGCCGTTTTCTAAGTCGAAAACCAAGGATGCTGAGTCGCTTTGAGGAAATGTGGAACGATGAAGCGCAGTGCGCTCTGTTGCAGTGAGTTCTGCAAGAATGTTGTATCTCTCAAGCAAAACGGAATAATAACCCGGTCTTACCCTTTCACTACCTCTGTCAGCATACGACCAAAGACCGCTCTCTGCGTCACCCAAAACGCCACGCGAATAGGTGACTTCACCAACAACGGGCATCACAGTGATGTCGAACAAATCGCCAATGCCTGTGCCACTCAAGTGGGTGTGAGAAAAACCAATCACGGTGGAGTCGGAAGCATGATACCCAGAACACCAATCCCAATCCTGAGGAATGGACGTGGGGCCAACTTGCACCATTCCGAAAGGGCGATGGGCACCAACAAAGACGTGACCATGACCTGATGAACCAATGAGAGGGTCAACTTCTGACGTGAAGGAATGCGTGGGCACTTGCTGACAACCAATAGTAAGGAGCAATATGCCACTAATTGATACAAGATTTTTCATGATGTTTTGGTGTATAACTTGCAATAAGTTAAGGGATTTGTTTTTCGCTCTTTAACTTAAAGTCTAAGCGCTTAAAGCGTAATAAATCATGATGATTAACGCGAAGTGTTCGTAACTTCTTCGTGTCTAACATAACGCTTTCTATCAGTGGCGCTTCCTCCGGATTTTTATCCGTTGTAAGCGTGATGATGCCTGAAGGTGTCGTGATAGAAATGTGTGTGAATTGAGGCGTGGTAAGTGTGAAGGTAGGTTCAGCAGGAGTGTCTGGATAAAGCCCCATCATGGAGAAAAGTGCCCATGCTGAGAGTGTGCCTGCATCATCATTGCCAGGGAGTCCGTTGGGAGCATTGTGATAACAACTATCTAGAAGGTGATTCACAATTTCCTGTGTGCGCCATTCTTCCCCCTTAAATCTGCTGAAAAGGTAGGGGTAGGCAATATCGGGTTCGTTAGCAGGGTCGTAGTGCCCTTCTTCAAAAATGGCTTTCAACTTATTGACGTAATGTTTACGTCCGCCCATTAATTTCATAAGCCCCTCAACGTCGTGGGTTGCCGCAAAGGTATAGGCATAAGCCGAACCTTCGTGAAATCCTGGTACATTCTCAAAGTGTTTTCCTACGCTGGCGTCAAAATCGCTTAGAAAGGAACCATCCTTCGTGAGGGGGCGTAACACACCTGACTCCTTGCAATAATAATTTCGATAATATTTTGAGCGCTTGTCAAATTCGTTACTAATGCTATCTTTTCCCAGTGCCTTTGCCAATTGAGAAATGGCATAATCTGCTTGGCAGTATTCCAATGTATGAGACACGGAATTGTCTCCCGAAAGATCTGTAGGTAGGTAGTAGAGAGGGATGAATCCACGCTCCATGTAGGGGGTAATATCCGGACGCAAGGGATTTTCAATCCCAGGAGTATTTGCTGATTTCAACATGCCCTCAAGTGCGGTTTCAACATCGAAATCTTGCAAATCCCGCAACCAACTATCGGCAATGACGATGGAAGCAGGATCACCCGCCATCGTATAGGTTTCGCGTCCATAGAGTTCCCATCGTGGCAACCACCCGCTTTCTTCATACATCCCCACAATGGAATGTAACATATCCGTTTGACGCTCGGGGTAAACAAGGGTAAGGAGTTGGTGAAGGTTGCGGTAAGTGTCCCAAAGTGAGAATACGGAGTAGCGTGTACGATCAGTTTTCGCAACCTTTCTGCTACCCATCGTTCGGTATTCGCCATTCACATCGCTAAAGGTGCTGGGGTGAATGAGTGAGTGATAAAGAGCGGTGTAGAAAATAGTTCGTTTATCTTTCGTTCCTCCTTCAATTTGAATACGTCCAAGGTCAGAGTTCCACTTTTGGCGTGCTCGGGAATGGAGTGTAGCAAAGGAACTTTCTCCCTGTTCGCTATCAAGATTCATGCGCGCATTTTCACACGATACAAAAGAAACACCCATGCGTACGATTATCGTATCATTTTCTTTCAAGTTCGCATAAGTAAAGCGATAACCTATATGGTCACCACCCAATTCATTTACCGTTTCATCGTAAGTCTTAAACTCTTCAGTGCCACGCCATGCTTTTTCTACGCCCATCATTTCTGGTTCGCGCTTCCAGCATCCACTTGAGGAGGGTTTCTTAGATACACGCATTACGAAATAGAGAGGGAACACGGCATCTCTCGTATAACAAAATGTGCCTAAGAGTTTCTGCCCTTCGATTTCCGTATCGCTAACGCGGCGTACCCATGCACCGCTTTCGTTGGTGAGTCCTTCGCCAAGGTTGAGCAGAATGTGCCCCTCGCCTTTGGGGAAGGTATAGCGCTCACATGAAGAGCGCAATGTTGTAGTGGCTTCGCATTTAATGTCGTAGCGCGTCAATCGGTTGGAATAGTAACCTGGCGACGCCTTTTCCTCACTATAAGTAGAACCATATTGTCTGTGGTCAGGTGTAAATTTTCCCATTGTTGGCATAACCAAGAGAGAGGCGGCTTCAGGGCAACCTACACCGCTGAGAGACACGTGGGCAAAGCCTGTAAAGTATGTGTTTGTATACTCATATGGTGCCGACCACCAACGATTGTCCTTATCATAGCGGTTGAGGTCGGAACCCATTACGTTGAATGGCACTACTGACATCATTCCATTGGGCATAACCGCCCCTGGGGAAGTTGTGCCATAGTTTGTTGTACCGATAAATGGATTTACTTGCGAGGCAAAATCCTGGGCATTAAGCGAAAAAGTCATTATCGCCATCAAGCACAAGGTGTAGCGAAAGTTGCGTGTTGAGGGGTTTAGCATATGAATAGCAAAGAATTGTATATATAGCATTAAATATATGGTTGGTATAAACTCTTGTTTGCTGAGTGTCTATAATTTGAGACTCTGTGACGTTTATTTCTTTGTTGCAACTGCTAATAATACTCCTAAGACGATTCCTAAGAGAGCTGCAAACAACACGCGTTGCTCAGTGGGGAGCAAGAAAGTGATGGTGTGTGCGGGATACCAAAAGAAGGGAATGGTCTTCTTAAAAACAAATCCCCATTGTTTGTTCCAATCTATTTGCGCAAAACGTTCTGCCATAGGGATTGGAGTTATCAACGATTTAAGACTTCCACCGTGGATGGCTATATGTGCGTCAGTAATTTTGTGGAAAGTCATAAAGACAGGAGCAAATATGGTGTTCATCGCAATAGAAACGGCAAGTGCTACCCATAATTTGTTGAGAGTGAAATCTGCGTTTGTAAAACTCGTAATAGCATCTGTCATTCCCAAATACTCCATGAGTATGGGAGTGCCTTTTGAGAAGATAATCATTGCGGCATTAATACCCATTCCCAAGAATCCCCAAACTATCACGCGTGGCAAGAGTCCGAAAGATTTTGGAATATACTTCCCATTATTAAGACGGCAACCTAACATTTCTCCAAGAGTCGATAATACGCCGAATTTTATAAAACTCATTACCATGCCATGCTCGGCATTGAAGGTTTTGTAACATTCATAAAGTGAATCAAATAGGAAGAAAGGGCAGAATAATGCAATAATTAAAAGTGTGAAATAGCAGTCTGTTCGTTTCATAGGTTATTTCTTTTTGGAGTTGGGGGGAAGACTGAAGTTGGAATGTTGCTATAAAAAAATCCCAAAGTTGGTTGTGAAAACTACTGAAACCAAACTTGGGGATTATATACATTTTATATTGGTACTGAGCAGGAAGCGTTTAACACTCTATAAGTTCATTGGTTTTCCATTGCTCAATAAGCGTAGTTGTGTCGCTGAGAGCTTGTGAATAAGTTACTTCATATTCTTTGGTGAGAGACTCAGCTAATGATTCAACCGTAAAATCTCCCTTCTCAGCTTCTTCCCATAGGAATGCCGCCGTGGGATTAAGGTTTATCATTTTTGAAAAATTGACGTTTTCAATACCCTCTGCGATGAGTACCTTTTCTCCGCATACGTCATGTAGCGCAAATCCTTTCTTGAGTTTCATAATATGGTTTAAAATAATCTTCTGTGAATTGCCAAAATATATCTTCTAAATGGGGTTAAGGTTAACCATATCCGTGAATATGTTTTCCATTTCCACCCATTTACAGAATCAGGTTTTGTTCTTCCTTTTCTGTAAAATAGAGTGACTATCCCTATAACATCTTTAATAGTGCAAGCTTCAGTAGTTCCCACATTCCCATCTCCCATAAGTGTGAGTTGGTCTTGTGTGCGCTGAATAATTCGGTGGAGCACGTAGACTTTAGGTTGTATCTCTGCTAAAACAACATCGCCAACTCTTAAGTTTTCACGTTCTGGTGCAATGAGAGTTACAAGGTCTCTCCCGTTGCTAAGAAATATGCGCATGGAGTGACCTTTTACCCTTAATGTGGCAGTAGCTCCACGGTCAATTACTTCTTTGACTTTCGGGATGAGTATTTCGTTGGGTATTTCAATTGTTCTCATCTTCAGGACGTAGTGATGCGTAACTCATTTGTGCTGCTTCTTTGTTTGGAAGGTTCTTGAGGTAGAACGCTGGAACTCGAGAAATTACCTTGGTGACCGTATCGCAAATCTTTTTATAAGAAGGTTTGTCCCAAATCATAGTTGAGCATGAGGAAAGCACACATGCAAAAGCGTGAACGGGGGAGAGACGGTTAATCTCGTTATAAGGTGCTTGCTCAAGTCGCAAGAAACCTCCGGTCAATTTGCGTAAAGCACGATAGCATGGAGTTTTTCCACTCCAAGGAGTGCCATATACGTAGATATTTCCATCTGGATGAATGCGAATAGCGGGATTGTCGTCATTGAGCAAATCAGCCTCCTTAAAGTTTTCTAACCATAACTTGCAATGTGTGCTTTTACCAGTGCCACTTTTGCCTAAGAATAAGTATGCCTTGTCGTTTATCATTGGCACAGAGGCATGAATCAGCAGGATGTTATGATATGCGCCACTAAATGCAAAGCAAATCATGACGGCATTGTTAAGTCCAAATTGTCTTGTTCCTTCTTCTTCGCCGATTAAAGTTGCTTTACACTTTGTGAAATCGGCATTTGCTTCAAGTACACAAGAAGGTATGCCTTCTGGAGATGAAATATGAATGGCGTAACCTCCTTCGGGTAATTTGTAAATCCCATGGTTGGCGCCTCCACAATCAAATTGTCCGATTTCTTCACCTTTAGGGGTAATCTCACATAATGATTTACCCACTTGTAGGGTGAACATTAAGGGTTCGTTGGGAATCTCTTTGACATGAAAAACTGGAAAAGAGGGCAACATATTTCTGTTGTCCTCTTCGTCTAAGAATTCAATTTGGAAATTCATGTCTGCGACACGAAAGTATAGATTGTCCATTCCGAGCAGTAGTTAAGATTCTTACTTGTCACAATAAATTACTCAACAGGTTGAAACTTGAAATCGCTATAGTTGATTTCAATCACGCGTTTCCCCTGTTCCTGCTTAGCGATTTTGCGCATTTTTAAGTAGCGCTTTTCAAGTTTTTTACGCTTCTTGTGGAACATAACCACGGCAGTAACGTTGGGTTGGTCGTAATATTGTTGGAGGTATGTTCTAAATTGCTCACCGAAATCGCTACGATAATTAAGGAATCCATCTTTTCCAATTTGTGCATTGGGAATCTGCTGAATCGTAGAAATATACACTACACTGTCTTTCAAACTTGTAGCGTAAGCATAACCATAAACCTGTTTTTGTGCTTGTATTCCTATTACTGATAAAACAGAAAATAGCGCGAGCATGAGGAGTTTATTGAATTGTTGCATGGAAATTAGTGAAATTAAACGAACCTTTTGATGGGTAAAATTCGCATATGGGTGTAACACCTAAATGTTTCTCTTGTGCAAAATTACATTTTTATCTTCTAGTTTCGTTTAATTTTCTAAATTAAGTTATGTTTCTTATTATAATATTGTGTCTGTTAGAGGGGGAGGAGGAGTTTGAACTTTCTATCCTTGACTAGATTTATTCTCGTTTAAAATCTAAACCATTTGCATAGAAACTTAATTATGAAAAACTAAGTCTCAATAAATTCAAATTAAGTCTCAAAGATTTTGAAAACTTTGAGACTTAATTTTATGCTAAATTAATTAACATTCTGAAATTACTTCGTTAATATGGAATATGACTATTTATATATAGCATCTTAGGAATTGCCTTGATTGAGGTAATTGTAGCGTTTTGATGGCTTTTTCCTTAAGTTGTCGCACACGTTCTTTAGAAAGACCAATATGCTGAGCAATTTCGTCTAAGGTTCGTTCCGGACCTGCAATGCCGAACGACATTCTTATGATATTTTGTTCGCGTTCAGGAAGTTGAGATATCGCAATGTTAAGTTGTGTTGAGAGCGATTGCGTTTCGAGTTCAGAGTCTGTTGATTCTTTACTATCATTTGACGCTATGAGGTCGATAATTGCGGTATCATCATTTTCTGAAATTGGTGCATCCATGCTTATTGGGCGAATGGAAGTGTCAAGGATTACCATTACTTTTTCCTCATCAATATCCAAGGCAGTTGCGATTTCTTGAGCATTAGGTTCGCGCTGATTCTCTTGCATAAAATTGTTGCGGAATCTCTTAACTTTACTCATTAATCCCTCTTGATTGCTGGGGAGTCTCACCAATCTGCTTTTCTCAGTGATGGCTTGTAGAATGCTTTGACGTATCCACCAAACGGCATACGAAATGAATTTGAAACCTCTTGTTGGATCAAAACGTTGAGCAGCTTTTATTAATCCAACGTTTCCTTCATTGATGATGTCAATGAGGCCCAATCCTTTACTTTGATACTGTTTCGCAACGCTTACAACAAAGCGCAGGTTAGCCCGAACCAAACGCGCAAGTGCTGCATTGTCACCGCGCTGAATTTTCATGGAGAGTTCTACTTCCTCTTCAGGAGAAATCATTTCTGCTCTACTTATGTCTTGAAGGTATCTTTCAAGCGCCTCACCTTCGCGATTGGTGATGCTGGGCGCAATTTTAAGTTGATACATCTTTAGTTTAGATTATTAAGGTCGCTCAAAGGTAGAAATTATTGCCAAACGAGCAAAATTTTTTTGCGTTTTTATTATAAATTAAGAATTTAAGTGTTGAAATCTGAGGTAAAAAGGGGTATGCTTGTTTGAATTTTGTTGCCAAAATGATTGATGATAGGAGATTTTGGAGTAGGAAATTTGTGAAGGCAATACTATAATTATCTTGTGTTTTGAATTTTTGGGGTTTAGAGTGTATGTGTGTTAGGAATAGTTGACGTTAAATGAAAAATAAATATAGATTGTTCAAAACCGGCAATCAAATTAATCTTTCTCAGTCACGCCAAGTTTTTCTTTCAATTCGCTCTCTCGCGACAACCTACATCTGAGTGTAAGGACGGTGTCATGAGCGGTATATTCGCGAGATAGAATTTCTGCTTCAAGGGAACGGATGGTGCGCATAGCTCGGTCAACTTCTGTGTAAGGGATACTTGCTTGAAATTCAGATTTGACGAAGCGCTCTTCAATGGTAGATGCGTCAAGAGCTTCCTTTGATGCCGTTTTATAAGCGACTACAAGTCCCCCTGTGCCCAGGTTTACACCTCCATAGTAGCGCACAACAACTACGAGTGAGAAGGTTAATCCGAAGGAACGTAATTGTCGTAAGATAGGTTGCCCAGATGAACCTGCGGGTTCGCCATCATCGTTGGCACGAGTGCGCTCGCCTTCATAACCTAAGATATAGGCATAGCAAACGTGGCGAGCATCAAAATATTTTTTGCGATAACCGGCAACTATGTTTTTAACTTCTTCTTCTGTTTCGACATGGTGTGCAAAAGCAAGAAAGCGACTTCGCTTTTCGGAATAGAACCCCTCTGTGCCGTTATCGGTTATGGTTAGATATTTATCGTCCATCAGATTTTATTACTAAAGAAATATGGGTTGCAATGAGGGATAATATTGACCCTTTTTGCAACCCAATTTGAGAATGCTTGGTGATTTCTTTATGAATTAAAATGATAAAGGAATGTTGCTACACCATCAAGCGCATGCTTCTTTTCTCCTTGAATCTCTATATAGAATTTAATCTCAACCTTTGCTATACCACGAAGATTGGTAATGCTTTCCAACTTTGTCACCAATCGCACAGATTGACCTGAAAGCACTGCTTGACCAAACTTCATTTTGTCCATACCGTAGTTTACAAGCATCTTGATGTTGTTAACTTCGATAATTTGATCCCACAAGTAGGGGAGAAGTGAAAGCGTAAGATACCCATGAGCAATTGTTTGACCAAAGGGACTTTCAGTTTTACAACGTTCGGTGTCAATATGTATCCACTGATGATCAAGTGTTGCATCAGCAAAAAGATTGATGCGCTCTTGATTTACTTCCAACCATTCAGAAGTGCCTAATTCCTGACCTAAATGAGCAGCAAACTCATCATAACTGTTAATTACCAATTTTTCCATGTTAGAAGAGTATTAGAGTGTTTGTTTGCAATAAATTAGTTTATATGGAGGTATGCTGTAGTCACGTACTATTGGCGTTTAAATGGTTTATGTGCTACGTATGTTATTTTTCCCTCCTTATTTAAATATACACAAGCACTATGCTTTCTTGCAACCTTCTTCGGCGAGGTTATTTCTATATCAAAAAGTATTGCATAACCAACCTCGTCGTTGTTAATACGTGCCTTATGAAATTCAATATTAGAAGGTGCAGTGAATGTTCTTGTCTTAATATTTTTGCAATATTTCTTATTTATGAAATTTGCAACTTCTTTCTTGGTTTGGTTTTGATGGAAAAGAAAGAATGAAACGGTGTCCGCGCACATATCTGCCACTTTTGAAGCATTGCCATTTCCAAGTTCTTCATAAAAAGTGCTTAATTTATTTTGTAAATTAGCGGAGATGGTTGCGTCAAAGGGTAGTTCTTTCATCAATTGGAGCACTTTACTTGCTTCTGTGTAGTGGTGTGCCGCTTCCCCAAGTTTTAGATACTCATCATAATTTGTATCTAATTTGCCCTTTATGGCATCTATCCAAAGTAATGAATCTAATGCTTTGTCAGTAGCTGTTGAATAGGTTGCGGTAAGTGTGTGCTTACTCTTATAATTCTTAATGCTCTCAACGGTAGGTGCATTTGCGATTGCATTCCATTCACGTTGCTGGCGGAGGAGAGACAGTTTCTTTTCTTCCGCTAATTTTGCATACTCAGAATCAGGCGAAAGAAGTATGATGCTATCACATTGTGCAACTGTATAATCATTGCCGAGAGAATTATAGATTTTCTTTGCAATGTAGGCATCGGAGTTTGTGTAAATATAAAAACCGATAACGGCGATAATCAGTAACACAATTGCTGTAGCAACAATTCCTAACGACTTGAACTTTTTCATGTTATAAGATTTTAATAAAGGAAGTTAGAAGAAGGTAAGTGATTCTTCTAACTTCCTCTTTGATACGTTACATTATTTAGAAATCTGCAGACTTTGGCGTACGTGGGAAAGGAATTACGTCGCGGATGTTTTGCATACCTGTCACGAAGAGAATCAAGCGCTCGAAGCCGAGACCGAAACCACTATGAGGACAAGTGCCGAAACGGCGAGTATCCAAATACCACCACATATCCTTCATGGGAATACCTAATTCGTTGATGCGGGCAGTGAGCTTTTCGTAACTTTCTTCACGCTCTGAACCACCGATGATTTCTCCAATTTGGGGGAAGAGCACATCCATAGCACGAACAGTCTTACCGTCTTCATTTTGCTTCATATAGAATGCCTTGATTTCCTTGGGATAGTCTGTAAGGATAACGGGCTTTTTGAAGTGTTCTTCAACGAGGTAACGCTCATGCTCACTGGCGAGGTCAACACCCCAATATACGGGCAATTCAAAAGTCTTCTTGCCTGACTTTATTGCATCTTCAAGTATTTCAATACCTTCCGTATAAGTTAGACGAATAAATTCGTTGTTAAGTACGAAATTTAGGCGTTCGAGGAGCGTCTTGTCAATCATCTTATTGAGGAACTCAAGATCGTCCTTACAATTATCTAACGCCCAACGCACACAATATTTAATGAAGTCCTCAGCGAGGTCCATGTTGTCGTTAATGTCGTTGAAGGCAACTTCGGGTTCGATCATCCAAAACTCTGCGAGGTGACGGGGGGTATGAGAATTTTCCGCACGGAAGGTAGGACCAAAGGTGTAAATCGCACCGAGCGCTGTTGCTGCAAGTTCGCCTTCCAACTGACCTGATACAGTGAGTGAAGTGGTCTTGCCAAAGAAGTCGTCAGAGTAATCAATCTTACCATCGGCATCCTTTTTCAGGTCATAGAGATTCTTTGTAGTAACTTGGAACATCTGTCCTGCTCCTTCACAGTCGGAAGCCGTGATGATGGGTGTGTGGAAGTAGAAGAATCCGCGCTCGTGGAAATACTGATGGATGGCCATTGCCATGTTGTGACGAATACGGAATACTGCACCGAAGGTATTGGTGCGTAAGCGCATGTGAGCGTGTTGACGCATGAATTCAAAGGTTTGTCCCTTCTTCTGCATGGGATATTCAGCGTCGCAAGTGCCGTAAACAACGATTTCCGTTGCCTGAATTTCTGCTGCCTGACCTGCACCTTGACTTTCTACAAGCGTACCTGTTACAGCAAGGCAAGCACCAGTAGTTACTTTCTTCAATAACTCTTCGTCAAACTTGTCAACGTCAGCAACAATCTGAACGTTGTGAATGGTAGAACCGTCGTTAAGTGCAATAAAGTTTACCGACTTACTACCGCGTTTCGTTCTTACCCATCCCTTGACGGTTACTTCTGCGCCATAGTTGGTAGAACGAAGTATATCAATAACTTTTGTTCTCATAATAATTAAATATGACTATTCAAAAGCGCCCATGCGCAACATTGAAACTTCCTTTTCTGTGAGGTAACGCCAGTCACCACGGCGTACGTTCTTCTTTGTAAGACCAGCGAAATACACACGGTCAAGTTTTACCACATGATAACCCAATGATTCAAAGATACGGCGCACAATGCGGTTTTTACCCGAGTGAATTTCAATCCCCACTTGCTTCTTATCTGTTGGAGAAGCATATTCCACAGCATCAGCCTTAATCATACCATCTTCGAGGGTGATACCTTCAGCGATTTGGCGGATATCAGCAAGTGATACGTTTTGGTCTGTATGAACGTGATAAATCTTCTTCTTCAAGAACTTTGGATGCGTCAACTTTGAAGCCAACTCA
Organism: uncultured Prevotella sp.; assembly: GCA_937906765.1. Taxonomy (GTDB): domain Bacteria; phylum Bacteroidota; class Bacteroidia; order Bacteroidales; family Bacteroidaceae; genus Alloprevotella. Next base: position 6,967 of record CALCUV010000285.1, on the reverse strand, counting down.
CCATCGTTCGTAAGGAGAAGCACCCCCGTCGTGTTACGGTCAAGACGACCTACGGGGTAGATTCTTTCGGGACAAGCACCTTGTACGAGGTCCATCACCGTCTTACGATTCTGAGGATCTTCACTTGTTGTTACATAACCCTTAGGCTTGTTGAGAAGCACGTAAACCTTCTTCTCCAACTTCACTGCTTCACCATGGAAACAAACAAGGTCGGTGCGCATGACGCGAGCGCCGAGTTCGGTAACGACCTCACCATTTACAGTCACTACACCCGCTTCGATATACTTGTCAGCGTCACGACGACTGCACACGCCCGCATTTGCCAAATACTTGTTCAAGCGGATGGGCGCATTAGGGTCAAAATGTTCTTCCTTATACTCAAGACGCTTCTTGGCGCTGTACTTCGCATGGGGATCGTAGTTACCCGTACGCTTGCGGGGTGCAAAACCGCGGTTCTGACCTTCTTCGCCTCGATTGTAACCGCCACGTTGACCTTCACCATTCGCATTAAAGCGAGGACGAGGTGCGCCTTCGCCACCAGCATAACCGTTATTGAATGCAGGACGCTTGTTAAAACGACTCTGACCATCACGGTTGGGGCGCTGAAAACCGCCTTGAGGGCGTTCACCAAAAGCATTACCTGAGTTAAAACGCGGACGCTGAGAATTGTCACCTTCACGGCGATAACCGCCATTCACACCTTCGCGTGAGTTTGAGCGGTTGGAATTGCGTCCATAATTACCATTTGAAAAGCGGTTGCCATCTCGGCCACCCTTTCCCTTGTTGAAAAAATCTGACATAATTTAAAATTGTCTGTTGTCAATGTCTATAGTCAATAATCAACGGTTACGTTTAATCCGTTGATGTTTAGTTGATTTTAGATACCCGTGTAATTCCAGGGGGTAATCACACGAAGCTCAGCCTTAATATCTTCGCTCACATCAAGTCCTTCAATAAACGTGCGAATGCTTTCTTCTGTGATTGCTGCATTGGTGCGAGTTAATGCCTTGAGCGCTTCATAGGGGTTGGGATAAGCTTCACGACGAAGCACTGTCTGAATAGCTTCTGCACATACCGCCCAACAGTTTTCAAGGTCGCGACGGAGGGCATCTTCATTAAGAAGCAATTTGCTGAAACCCTTGAGCGTAGAACTGAATGCGATAAGCGCGTGACCCATAGGCACACCGATGTTACGTAACACAGTTGAGTCTGTCAAGTCGCGTTGCAAGCGGCTGATAGGGAGTTTCACCGCCAAGTGGTCAAGAATAGCATTCGCCATGCCGAGGTTACCCTCTGAGTTTTCAAAGTCGATGGGGTTAACCTTGTGGGGCATTGCTGACGAACCGACTTCTCCTGCTTTAATCTTCTGCTTGAAATACTCCATAGAGATATACTGCCAGAAGTCGCGATTCAAGTCAATAAGGATCGTGTGAATGCGCTTCATGGCGTCAAAAGAGGCTGCGAGATTATCATAGTTTGAAATCTGTGTAGTGTATTCTTCGCGCTTGATGCCGAGTTTTTCTGAAAGGAACTTTTCGGCAAATGCCTTCCAATCATAAGCAGGATAAGCCACACGGTGAGCGTTCAAATTACCAGTAGCGCCACCAAACTTACCGCTACAAGGCACTGCCTTCAACTGCTTCAATTGTTCTTCAAGACGATAAGCGAACACCTTTACTTCCTTACCCAAACGTGTAGGAGATGCGGGCTGACCGTGCGTTTTAGCAAGCATTGCAATGTCCTTCCATTCTTCTGCAAACGCGTTGAGTTGGTCAATCACCTGTTGTAACAAGGGAATGTAAACTTCCTCTGTAGCGTCCTTAATCATCAAGGGGAAAGACGTGTTGTTAATGTCTTGAGATGTCAGTCCGAAGTGAACAAACTCCTTATACTGATCTAAACCGCCGATGGCATCAAACTTTTCCTTAATGAAATATTCAATAGCCTTCACGTCATGGTTCGTTACGCTTTCAATATCCTTTACGCGCTGAGCATCTTCCAATGAGAAATTTTGGTAGATTTCTCTAAACTTTTGGAAAAGTGCATGGTCTACACCCACCAACTGAGGTAAAGGAAGTTCGCAAAGGGCAATGTAATACTCAATTTCAACACGCACACGATACTTCATCAGAGCATACTCTGAAAAGTAATTTTGTAACTCGCTTGTTTTAGAAGCATAACGTCCGTCGATAGGACTAACAGCAATCAAAGACATAACGTTTCTTGTTTTTTATTCGAGAGATAGATAATATTTCAATAATTAAAATGCAAAGTTAAAGATTTTTCCATAAATGCTAAAGCGCCAAACGTTATAAATTCATAACTCAATCGTTATTTGCAATGATTTAGAGATGATTTTTCTCTCGAAGCGTCATTGGTAAATCTGTTAATGCGGAATGAACCATTAATGTTTCTTGTAAAATCTGATTATTGTTGATGTATTAAAGTAACTAATGAAATGTTAAAATAGAGTGTTTTGCCTAAATAATATTACACTACGAAAATATTACTCACTTACGAAAAATTCTTTGAGACTTAGTGAAAATTCTTTGAGACTTAGTGAAAACTATTAGAGTTATAATTTTTACTGAAACTTATATAGTTTTTGTAACCAATATGGAACTTAATAATTTATAGGATATGATTAAACATAACTGGACGACACTCAGGAAGAATGCCGTCCAGTTTTTAAGAATTTGAAGTGTATGTAAATCTTTTAAAATTCGCTGGTGAAATGGAAACGAATGTTTTTAAAGTCGTTTTGTGCCATTTGGAGGACGTAACCTGAGTCAGCGAGGAAAACATCTCTGCCTTCACGGTCTTTTGCCATGTATTGATATTTACGCTTCTTGAAGTTTTCCAATTCTGCGGGATCGTCGCTTTCTATCCAGCATGCCTTGTAGAGCGAAATAGGTTCCCAACGACACTTGGCGTTGTATTCATTTTCAAGTCGGTATTGGATGACTTCAAACTGAAGCTGACCGACGGTGCCAATGATTTTACGCCCATTGAATTGGTTGACGAATAATTGCGCTACGCCTTCGTCCATGAGTTGCTCAATGCCTTTTTGGAGTTGCTTGGTTTTCATGGGGTCGGCATTCTCAATGTATTTAAACATTTCGGGCGAGAATGATGGCAGACCTTTGTAGTGGAGCGCTTCGCCCTCGGTGAGGGTGTCGCCGATTTTGAAGGTGCCGTTGTCAGGAAGACCGATAATGTCGCCAGCCCAAGCTTCGTCAACGGTAGTTTTGCGTTGCGCCATGAATTGTGTGGGTGAGGAGAAGCGGAGAGTCTTGCCGTGGCGCACATGGAGGTGAGGAGCATTACGCACAAACTTACCTGAGCACACTTTACAGAAAGCAACACACGAGCGATGGTTGGGGTCGATGTTAGCTGTGATTTTAAAGATAAAACCAGTGAACTTTTGCTCATCGGGTTGCACTTCGCGCTCTTCTGCTTTCACGGGGCGTGGGGAAGGTGCGATTTCTACGAACGTGTTGAGCAATTCTTCTACACCGAAATTGTTGAGTGCTGAACCAAAAAAGACGGGGGCGAGATGCCCCTCAAGATAATCAGCAACATTGAAATCGGGATAAACGCCGTCAATAAGTTCGAGTTCACCACGTAGTTTATCGGCAAGTTCAGCGCCGATGTGTTCATCCAATTGTGGAGTATTGATATCTACTTCAACTTTTTCTGCCACTACCTGCTTAGATGCTTGAAAGAGGTTGAGGTTCTGCTCGTAGATGTTATAAACCCCCTTGAAGCGAATACCACTTTCAATGGGCCATGTAAGGGGACGCACTTTGATTTGGAGTTCTTCTTCAAGTTCATCCATGAGATCGAAGGGGTCCTTAGCTTCGCGGTCCATCTTGTTAACGAAGATGATTACGGGCGTGTTGCGCATGCGGCAGACTTCCATGAGTTTGCGTGTTTGCGTTTCAACACCTTTTGCACCATCTACCACGATGATTACGCTATCAACCGCGGTGAGTGTGCGGTAAGTGTCTTCTGCAAAGTCTTGGTGACCAGGGGTGTCGAGAATGTTAATCTTATAGTCGCGATAGTCAAACTCCATCACTGAAGTTGTTACGGAGATACCGCGTTGCTTTTCGATTTCCATCCAGTCAGATGTAGCGGTCTTCTTAATCTTATTGCTTTTAACGGCTCCAGCCACTTGAATTTGTCCCCCGAAGAGAAGGAGTTTTTCGGTGAGTGACGTTTTACCTGCGTCGGGGTGGGAAATGATGGCGAATGTTCGGCGACGACTTATTTCGGGATTCATATATGAGTTTATGAGGTTTTGGGTTTATGGGGATAAGTAGATAAAACGTATATAACTAAATCTTATGGTCATAAAAAGGTGAGCATATAAACATTTCAAGGTTAACCTATTATGTTTTTTACGCTGAATGCCAATTTATAGTTTAGTTAATTCAGTTCCTTAATGCATTCTTTCAAACTGTCTTCCCACCAAGGGATGGTAATGTTAAACGTATTCTTGATTTTTGATTTGTCAAGTACGGAGAAATGAGGGCGTTTTGCTGGAGTGGGGTAGTCTTCTGTATGAATGGGCATTACGTTGCATGAGTTGATTCCAGCAATGCGATGGATAGATTTGGTGAAATCATACCATGAGGTTGCGCCTTCGTTTGAATAGTGATAAACACCTGGTACGATTCCTTGTTTTATGATTTTCAAAATGCTTGCCGCAAGGTCGCGAGCATAAGTAGGAGTTCCAATTTGATCGGCAACAACTCCCAGGGTATCGCGCTCTTTACCTAAGCGAATCATTGTTTTTACGAAATTACTGCCAAACGAGGAATAGAGCCAAGCAGTACGTATCACCATTGCTCCTACACACGAACGAATAACCGCTTCTTCACCCGCTAATTTTGTGCGTCCGTAAACGCCTTGAGGGTTTGTGAGGTCATTTTCCGTATAGGGGCGATAGTTCTTTCCGTCAAAAACATAGTCAGTTGAAATCTGAATCATACTACCTCCCATGTTATCGATGGCTTCTGCGAGATAAGACGGTGCTACATGATTAAGCAATTCGCATAACTCTGCATCTTCTTCCGCTTTATCTACCGCTGTATATGCCGAGCAATTAACAATAATGGAAATGTTATTAAGTTCTACAAATTCATAGACAGCATTACGGTCAGTGATGTCTAATTCCTCTTTATCTGTGAATATAAAATGGAAATCTTCATTATCCCAACCTTCTGCTAAGCGTTGAATTTCACTTCCAAGTTGACCTTTAGATCCTGTAATGAGTATATTCATTATTGATGATGTTAGAAACGGGTATGTAATGTTGACTAAATTAGAGCAATCGGTGCGTTAATTCTTAAAATTCAAGAGGCGTGTCTTTGTCTTTAAAATAATAATCAGAAAGTTGCCCGAGCAAAGTGGAGATGTGTTTCATTGCCACTTGTGTTTCCTCAGAAATGGTTTGCCCTTTTAGTCGTAGCATCATGTAACCATAAAGGGCATTGAAGCACACTTGTAATTCTGATTCTTGTAAAGAGGTGCCCTTTTTGCGCAGTTCCACGACAAAGGGCAATACACGGTAGTACATCTCCTTATAGAATGGGAATTTGGAGGAATTAAGCAACTGAAGGTGTAGATCTTCCAAATCAATAAGGATGTTCTTACAGATTTGTAGGTGTCCTTTTTCCTTTACCCCTTCTTCAAGCATCATTGTGCAAAGGTCGGAATACCAACGGATGAGCTCCGCCCTTTGCTCGTCATTGACGTCAAAGCGAGTGAGGTAATTATTTTCTAACTTCGTTATGTCACATTGATAAGCGCGCAGAATATCTTCAATCTGCCATAGGTAGAGTAGGAGTTCTGCGCGGTTAGTTGTTTTGAGTTGGTTGGCTATGAACATTGCTACGTATTCCTATTTATCAATGGCATCCCACCATTCAGGTTCTTCTTTCAAGTATTTTGCAAACCAAGCGAAGATAGCATTCTGCCATTCAAGGCGCTTTTGCCAGTTGGTTATAACATGGTCTTCACCATTCACCTGGATATATTCAACTTCTTTACCTAAGATGCGAAGTGCCGTGTAAAGTTGCTGACTTTCAAATGGAGGTACGTTTGTATCCACCGTTCCGTGAATGAGAAGCAGAGGCGTCTGGATCTTGTCCGCGTTAAAAAGGGGAGAATGCTTGGTGTAAAGGTCGGGATTATTCCAAGGGAAGTTTTGATATTGTGCTACTTCACCATAAGTGTATCCCCAATAACCACCGCCCCAATATGAGGTGATGTTTGAAATGCCAGCGTGAGAGATTGCAGCCGCAAAGAGGTCTGTTTTTGTTTGCAAATATTGCGTCATAAAACCACCATAAGAAGCACCTATACACCCGATTTTTTTAGTGTTGATAAAGTCATGCGCTTTACAGAAATTCTGAGTGCCTTCAATGATGTCGTCGCTAGACATATCTCCCCATGTGCTTGTGTGACGTGCGGCAAATTCTTGCCCAAATCCAAGAGCACCACTAGGTTGAACAACATATACTACATATCCCAATGAAGCAAAAACTTGGTAGGGATAGTTGATTTCAAGTAATTTGTTGGAGGGAGTGCATCCACCATAATAATATACTATGAGTGGATATTTCTTGCTTGCGTCGAAGTTGGCTGGTAGGTAATAGAAACCATGAATGCTATCCCCACGAGAACTTTTAAAATTCCAATCGTGGCAAGTGCCAATCGCCACGTCCTTATAGAGTTCGTCAAAGTTGATTTCGCCTATGCGTTGCGCATTAATCTTCTTTGCGTTAATCTTCAAAGAGAAAAATCAATAAAATGCATCTATTTTATACACCCGACATAGCCGAAAGAAACGAATTGCCAAGCGAGGAGGCCGCTCATGCCGTGCGCGTGTTGCGCCTCCAACCGGGCGACGAGATTGCCCTGACCGACGGCAAGGGATGCTTTTACAAGGCCGAGATAT
>CALCUV010000284.1 GCA_937906765.1 uncultured Prevotella sp. | reverse complement strand
AGCGCTACCCCTTCATCGTGTACTGCCACGGCACGGCGGGCATCCGCATCCAGGAAGTCACGCACGGCGTTACCATGCTCACCTCCGAGGGGGAAAGTCAGATGAAGGTCGAAGATTTCGGCGGTATGCACATCCACAAAACTCAATGCCACGGTGCCCCATACCAACCAGAGCACACACTGTATAAACCACCAACGCAACGTTACCTTATAGGCGCCAATAAATTTGAGCCCCAAACAGAAGGTAAAGATAGGCACCAAAAAAGCACAGAGACCGAAGCACTCCGCCATAAAATAGTTGGCAACAATTGCCCCCCAGCGACCACACCAATTGTGTGCCTCGCCAGGAAGTCCCACTTCAAGGTCCGCTTGATCAATATAACCCACCTTGATATTGCTTATGAAAGAAACGGCAAGCAAAATGGAGATAGCACAAATAATTACCCCCACACTCACCCAGAGTTTCTGACTGCACAATGTGTTATAAAAACTCCCAAGAACCACCTGCAAGAACGAAGGTTCGTTGCTCTTCCCAGCATCTGTTTTCTTGGTTGTCTTTGTTTTCGTTTTATTCGTAGTTTGTTTCGTTGCCATATAATAATGTGTGATAGAACTGCAAAATTAATCCATTTTTTTGACATACACTGAATTTCATTTCCATAAAAAAAGAGAGAAAAGAGCATTAATTTCGACAAACATTCCACACCTCCTCAAAGATTGATTTTTATTCGAGACTTAGGAAAAATTATTTGAGACTTAAGAAAAACTGTTTGAGACTTTGTGCGCGCTATGTCTCATTTTGTTTTTGCGAAGAGCAATTACCCTCCGTCACAGTTACATACAAAAGAGCGACTTACTCCCTCTTTTCTATCCAAAAACCTACATTTCAACCACTTTTTGTGCAAATAATTTTGCCCAACAGAAATTAAGGTCTATCTTTGCCTTGAAATTTTAGCAACAACGAAAGGATTCCGGTGTGCAACCGGGATTCTTTCCGTTTTTATAATTTCCAAAGCAAACACAATACAAACATATGGAGGACGCCCTCCGAATTAAACCTCTTTATTAGTAATGGCTTACATGTCACAAGAAGGCTACGACAAACTCGTAGCACAACTCCACGAATGGGAAACTGTAGATCGCCCCGCTGCTTCTGCTGCAATTGCGGAAGCTAGAGACAAAGGCGACCTTTCAGAAAATGCAGAATACGACGCAGCAAAGGAAGCGCAGGCTAACCTTGAAGCAAAAATTGCTCAGTTAAAGGTGACCATCGCTGAAGCAAAGATTATCGACGCTTCACGTATCCGCACCGACATTGTGCAAATCCTTTCTACGGTTAAGATGAAGAACCTTGCAAATGGTATGGTCATGAAGTACACTATCGTTAGCGAAAGCGAAGCAGACCTTCGTGCAGGAAAGATTTCATCTACAACTCCCATCGCGCAGTCACTCCTCGGCAAAAAGGTGGGCGACGTGGCTGAAGCAAAGATTCCCAGCGGCATGATTAAGTTGGAAATCCTTGAGATTACAGCGTAATTTTTGAGGTTCTAAGGTTTTAAGGTTCTGAGGTTTTAAGAACCCTGCGAACGGCAGAGTCTCACAACCTCAAAGCGAAGCAACCTCATAACCTCAAGACCTCACCCCCTCATAACCTTAATCCTAATCACACTATGTCAATCTTCTCAAAAATCGCCGCAGGCGAGATTCCCTCATACAAGTGTGCGGAGAGCGAAGACTTTTATGCCTTTCTCGACATCAACCCCGTAGGTAAAGCGCACACACTCGTAATTCCCCGCAAAGAAACGGACTATCTTTTCGACATCGAAGACGAAGAGTATGCCGCACTCCTGCTTTTCGCAAAACGCGTAGCGAAAGCCATTAAAAAGGCATTCCCTTGCAAGAAAGTAGGTATGGCTGTGCTCGGATTGGAAGTGGCTCACGCACACATCCACCTCATCCCCCTTCACTCGGAAGGCGATATGGACTTCCGCCGCGAGAAACTCCAACTCTCACCTGAGGAAATGCAGGAAATTGCCGACAAGATTCAAGCAGCATTTGAGTAAACATCGTTTTTAAGAAGGAGGTTGTGACCATCACGTCACAACCTCCTTCTTTCTTTTTCCACACGTCACACACCGCCACGCCTACCAGTAAAACACAGGACAGTGAGTCTGCGCTTTATGCACCCTGTAGATGTAAATCTTCTTGGGATACTTACCCAACAAAAACAGTGTGACGGGACAAAGCCAAAATTCCTCGTTAAAGAATCCGTGGGGGTCTTTATAGAAAGCACCTCCCGTCAGCGTAGCACTTGTCTGCTCTAAACGAAAACCGCAAAAGCAGTCATACTCCTTCTTACGCGGAATCCTGATTTGCACTGTGACATCATCATCTCCCTGCGCGTAATATTCAAGCATATTTGCTGCGCCAGCCACCATCATTGTGTGCTCAAAAAGTGTCTTGGGGAATCCCGGAACTTTGCAATACCACTTGCCACGAACCTTAATGAAACGAACTTCATAAAATCCGCGATGAAACACAGAGTAAACCACCGCACCCACCAACACGCACAACGCCTGAAGATACGCCAAGCCCAAAGTTACATACACAACACACTGCTGAAAACACTTTTTCAAATTTTGCATCATACACATACGGAATTTAGTTTTTGAAATCCAAGTAACGGTGTCTGTTCGAACGACGGTGCAAAGGTATATGCAATTTTCAGAATCACAAAACGCACTGATTTACTGCGTTTTACAAACTATTGCATAATTCAAAAATTTTTATTATAGGGAGTTTGAAGGCACAAAAAAAGTGGAGGTCATCTTCAACTCAAAGATAACCTCCACAGGGGGATTAGTGTATTTCGGAAAGTGCGTCTCAAATCATTGAGAGCACCTTATAAATGCGCCTTGATCACTTCAACTTCGTCCAATAAATCGTTGTGCCGATACCGAGAATCGTGCCGCGAAGTTTCAACTTCTTGGGCGACACAAATTCTGCCGTTACGTTCACACGAATACCCTTTGAGGGGTCATAAATCTTGGCATCGCCCCACTCCTTATCGTCCTTGTCATACTTAAGTCCGCGAACAATCACCACCTTGTCAATATCAACGTTGCGCAACTTCTCATCGGGATTTTTCACATCCTTACGCTTCTTGCCGTTAGCGTCAAGGGGTTGTTCCACCCAGAACACCTGTGCCGTGTAAGTGCCGTTCTTTTCTTTCGTAACGCGAACCTTGCTCTTCTTACCGCCACGGTCTGTGAGATACTCGCCAACAATGCTGTCGGCCTTGTCGTTTGATCCTGCCTGTGAGAAACTGGGCAACACGAAGGTCACCGCAAGGAGGATGAGGGTCAAAATTTTCTTCATAACTTTGGTTGTGGATTGAAATTCGGGCGCAAAGGTAGGAAGATATTGCACAATCAGACAAACTTTGTGCAGATAATTTTGCACACATAACTCTATTTTGTGCAACTAAAACAACTATTTGCCCTCTCCATTTGGCAAACGCGCATTAAAACACCTCGCTCAACACGCCCAATGACTTTAATTCGGGCATGCCTTCAAGGTGAAGGCGGTAATAGGTGTTGATGTAGCGCAAGAGTTGGGTGCGCTGTTCGCCGTTGAAGTGGAAGATGTGCATCGTTTCGTAACGCATGCGCAAAAGCATGGGGATGAATTGCGCCTCGGGGTCGGAAAGATAATCCGCATGAGCGGGACGTGTCGAAACAAAACTTCCTGCGCGGAGGTCGAAAAACTTGTAGCGCTCAGGATAGTCCACATTGGGCGTAATCCCGAGGAAGAAGGTGAGACGCACCAAGAAAACAAGGTGGAAGTTTGAGAAATTGCGCGTGCAGGTGTCCAGCCAGTTTATCGACTGCTCTATATAATTATATAAATGTATAGTCACCGGTTCGGAACGCAAGGCATGGTGAAGAAACTCTGCGATGAAGAGCGCCATGGCCGACTTATAGGGGTCATAGGGTAAGGAAGTGAAGGGCAAAACTGAGCGTGCCGCCTTGGGGCGTGAGAGTCCGCCACCCGCGCGATGCTCCCAGGTGAGTTCAAGAACGGCAAGCGGCTGAAAGAGTGTGTGGCGCACCGCCGCGCGTGCCGACCTGGAGATTTTCACCAGGAAACCCACGCGCCCCTGTTGCTCCGTGTAAGCCTCAGCAATAAGCGCGTCGTCGGCATAACGAACGATGGAAAGAATTATGGCGCGAGAAGTAATCAGCATAAGGTTTTCAATATCGAAGGCAATAATATATCAGTTGACCCAAGAACTTTAACAGACCCCCTCCGCAACTAAAGTTGCTCGTCCCCCTAACTTATGGGGACATTTTAGTTAGTCTGCCTCGTTTAAGTATCCAATTGGGAACAACAAGCGAATGTGAGTATATAAAACTCCTCCCCAAAGTTAGGGGAGGAGCCCAAAGGGCGGAGGGATCTGTGGAAATGAGGCAACTGCAATAAATTGCCTAATTCATTTAACAGGA
>CALCUV010000283.1 GCA_937906765.1 uncultured Prevotella sp. | reverse complement strand
CATCCGGCGGCAATCATCAATGCGCCTGCTATTCCGTGGCATATTCCAAGTAGTTTTTGTGCCGGAATCCATCTGTCGGCAACAATTCCCATCAATGCCGGCATGAACAAGGCCACTACCCCTTGCATGGCATAAAAATAGCCTATCTTGTCGCCCATTCCGCCTACAGCGCCATCAATGCCGCCCTCGAGCGCGTGCGCCAGTCGGGCAACCTCCCCGTGCCCCTACATCTACGTAATGCCCCCACGCAGTTAATGTCAGAATTAGGGTATGCAGGAGGTTATCTTTACCCCCATGATTATCCCGGAAACTTCGCCCCCCAGCAATACCTGCCCTCCGCCCTCCGCGCCGACATCTTCTGGCGCCCCTGCCAGAACCCTAGCGAACAGAAAATGGCGGACCACATGGAGTGCCTTTGGCAAAAAAAACGCTAAAACGCTTTGCCGTCCGCAAATAACTTCCTACTTTTGCATCCGGTAATCTTTAATCTTTAATCGTTAACCTTTCCCCGTTAATCGTTCACCTTTCCTCGCCGAAATAGCTCAGTTGGTAGAGCAACGCATTCGTAATGCGTAGGTCGCGGGTTCGAGTCCCGCTTTCGGCTCACTTTATTTTTTTTACTCCAGAGATACCCGCTACGTAGCTGGGTATCTCTTTTTTTTATAAAGCACATCTTTGATAAAACGTCAGATCCTCATTTTTCATTAGCGCACTTTTTGTGAAAGTGAAATTGACCTCAAAGGGAAAAGGGAACTTTTTGAGCTTCTGCGCTTCGCGTGATGAAAAGTTAAAATGGGTGGGTTGGATGTATGGGAAACGCGCTTTCTTAATTACGAAATAAGAAGAATTAAGTGTAACTTAAGAAAAACTAAGTGAGAATTAAGAAACGTATATCCGTTATAACCTCTTTTGGTGATGCTAAGATATATATGTTTTCAATTAACCACAAAAATCGTATTCTATAAAACCCAAAGGATTATATACAAAATGTATATCATTTTTCCCTTTTCCCTTTTGGTCATTTTTCATACTCATATATATAATATATACAATATTATTATTTATTATTATATTTATAAAAGTCGAAAATGACCTAAAAGGGAAAAGGGAAAAGGGAAAAAAGGAATTTTATGTGTGTTATAATGTGTGTGGTGTGTTAATTGTTGATTCTCTATCTTTGTCTTATTTATAGTCGAAAATTCTGTTATACAATTAGTTACGAATCGTTAGTTATGGGCGGATATGTAACACAAAAGCGCCATTGTAAGCGAATCAGGCGACTTTATTTTATTTTCCTATCAATCGCACTTAGAGAAAAAAAGGCGATAAAACACCTCTTTTTAGACGGAAATTGCACCCTCTAGAATATCAAAATGCCTACTCAATGCGCCTAAAATTCCCATTTAACCCCCTTTCAACAGTTGAGAAGGTCGTTGCGAGTCTCATGATGAGCTACTCTACCATGAAAAAAACACCTTAAAGCCCCCAAAAAGGGGGTTAAACCCCGAAAAAAGCGTCCAAATTCAATTTCTGAAAGCGAAATATCTTAACAAAAATCCCGATTCTATGAAATTTGACGACCTTCAAAACGTTGCGGACAACTTCCCGCGCGTATGTAAATTTGATACGTTTAAGTAGATCATGGCAACTCTGCACATAGTATAACGACGTCTCCGCTTGGAAAGCAGAGCATCTCCCCTAACGTTGGGAAGGATTTTTATATACTTCCATTAACTTGTAGTACAACAGACAGAGTACAACAACCATCTGCAGATGGGCTTACAACCTCAGAACCTCAAAACCTGCCTCACCTTAAGTTTGCGAAAGTTGAGTAAATTATATTTTGTTTCTTTTGTTCTTCTGTCTTCAAAGTCCGAATAAGATTTTATTGACATAAGAACAAAGGGGGAGGATAGAATAACTGACAGCGCACAACAACCATCCGCAGATGGGCTTACAACCTCAGAACCTCAAAAACCTGACTCTACTTAAGTTTGCAAAAGTTGATGTTTTGTTTCTTATGTTCTTCTGTCTTCAAAATCCGAATGGCGACCTCTTAACTTCATAACATACATACAAAATTCCCTTTTCCCATTTCCCTTTTAGGTCAATTTCACTTTCTCTCTTTTTGCTTATTTTGCATCAATATCAATGCGCCGTAATGTTTCAGACGTTTCGTTGAGGAGTTGTGAAAGGATGCCTGAGGCGGACGGCGGGGCGAACTTGGCATATTCACAGGTATCGATGATACGAAGCAACTGGCGGATGGTGGCTTCTTCCGCCCCGTGGGCGGTCAAGAGGCTGTGAATGTGCGCTCTGCCCTGCTCAGCGCGCTTTAAATTGAACTTTATTTCGAGATAAAGCATGATGGCTTCATGAATTTTTGCATGGAAGGCGGTACTATCGTTTGCCTTTATGCATTGCTGGGCTGACTTTAACAGAAGCGATGCTTTATAGAGGGCTTTGTTTTTGAGTTTTGACGCTTTGTCGCGATTTCTGAATCGCTTGATGATAACGTAAATGATGCCTCCCGTTAGGGCGATGAAGAGGTATTTCAAGCCATAAGCAATGCTTCCCCATGTGATGTAATCGCTGGCTGGCACTGCTTGATGATGTCCTGCATGGACGGGGTGCAGGGCGTGATGATTGCTCTGAGGCGTAGATGCTGGGAGCGCGGGGAGCACATGGAGGGAGATGGGACCCGTGGTGAGTTGCTCATAGCGCTGGGTCAGCGGATTGAAGAAGGATGCCGTTAATGGGGGCATGGTTTGTGCGCCTGCGTGCTTGGGGAGTAGGGTGTAGTCATACGTGACGGAGCCGGAGTAACCAGAGGGGTTTTGAGGTTGGGAGATTTGGAGGTCTTCTTGTGTGGCGGTGTCGTAAACTTCGAGGGAGTCTGTTTCATGCATTCGTGGGGGCAACATGAGGTTGAGGTTGCCGTGTCCAGAGATGGTGAGTTGATAATGGGCGGGTTCGCCAGCGCGGATTTCGGATGTGGTCCAGGATCCGCGGAGGGTGGCTGTCCCGACGAGCCCGATGAAGTCGGCGGGTTGCGGACGGGGCAGGGGCGCGACCTCAACGGTGAGCGGGGCGGAGGTGCAATCGACGACTTGCTGTCGCAGGCGATTGTTGAAGTATGCCGTTTGCGGGTCGAGCGAGGGGTCGAGTTCGATGATGGGACATTTGATGGTGACGGAGGGGAGCGTCAGTGTGCCCGCCTGCTGGGGGAAGATGACGTATTCCAGATAGTCAATGACCTTGAAGAGTTGCCCGCCGATGCGCTCCACGCCTAATTGGGGCGAGGAGGTTGTGATTTGCACAGAGGTGAGGGCTTGGAAGTCGGGGTATACATCAGCCTTGCCGCTGTCGCAATCTCGTTTCTCAGTCTGGTGCTGACAGGGGAGAAGGAACTGCTGTCCCGGCTGGAGGCCTTTATCGAAGAGCATTTTCCCAGACAATTCTTTC
>CALCUV010000282.1 GCA_937906765.1 uncultured Prevotella sp. | reverse complement strand
GCACTCCAGTCAGAACGAGCAGGACAGCCGTTTTTACGCATCCTTCGCCCTTGTTCCCACCTTCGAACCCTCGAATCAGCAAGAGGCGTACGACATGATGGAGAGTGCGTTCACGTTGTCTGAAACATTGAAAGAACCCGTAGTGTTGCGCGTCGTAACACGCCTTGCTCACAGCCGTGCGGCGGTAGAAGTGCGCGAAGCGCGTGAGTTGCAAAACCTCGGAATTTGTGAAGAACGCTGGGTGCTTCTTCCTGGCATTGCGCGTCAACGCTATGCGGCGCTTATCGCAAAGCAAGACGATATGCTTAAGGCATCTGCCGACTCATTATATAATAAGGTTGAGAAAGGTGGTAGTGGCAAACTCGGCATTATTGCTTGCGGTATTGCTTACAACTATGTAAAGGAGGTTGTAGGAAATCAAGCAAATGTGTTGAAGGTAAGCCAGTATCCCCTTCCCGAAGATGCTGTTCGCGCATTGGCACAGGAGAATGACGCCGTGCTTGTTGTGGAAGACGGTCAGCCCGTTGTGGAACAGCAAGTGAAGGCAATTCTTGGCGGAGCGTATGATGTGAAGGGTCGTTTGACTGGTGCGCTTCCCCGCACGGGAGAATTGACGCCCGATAACGTAGCCAAGGCACTTGGAGTGACTCCCAAGCAGACGCTTCCCGCTTCTGAAATCGTGGCACCCCGTCCTCCGCAGTTGTGTCAGGGTTGTGGTCACAGAGATGTCTATGCAGCGCTCAATCAAGTGTTGGCAACATATCCCGATTACCGTGTGTTTGGTGACATAGGTTGTTACACACTCGGCGCACTCCCTCCCTTCCGCGCGCTTGCAAGTTGCGTTGATATGGGTGCCTCAATCACGATGGCAAAAGGTGCTGCTGATGCAGGCTTTTTCCCCGCAGTGGCGATTATTGGTGACTCCACGTTTACGCACAGTGGTATGACCGGACTCCTCGATGCAGTAAACGATAAGAGCAACATTACCGTAGTGATTTCCGACAACCTTACAACGGGTATGACTGGCGGTCAAGATTCTGCAGGAACAAATAAGTTTGAGGCGATTTGTATTGCCCTTGGCGTAGCACCTGAACACGTGCGTGTCGTAGTTCCCCTTCCCAAAAACATGGAAGAAATTACGCGCATCTTGAAGGAAGAAATTGATTATCCCGGAGTTTCAGTGATCATTCCTCGCCGTGAATGTATTCAAACTGCTGCTCGTAAGGCGCGCGCAGCCCGTTCTAACAAGTAAGATTATTCAGTTTTCGCAAACATAAGTTCTCTTCATTCAGAGATTTTAGGTCAAATTAGGGTAGGGTAGCGTCCCCGCACGGACCTCAAAACCTAATAACCTCAAAACCTAATAACCTAAGAAGTCGAGTTCTTGCGAAACTTCCACAATATTATGAAGAAAGATATTATCCTTTGCGGTGTGGGCGGACAAGGTATTCTCTCCATCGCAACCATCATAGGCGAAGCGGCGACAAAGGCAGGTTTGAACCTCAAGCAGGCTGAAGTGCACGGCATGAGTCAGCGCGGCGGTGACGTGCAGAGTCACTTGCGCCTTTCTGACACAGAAATTTATAGCGACCTTATTGCCGAAGGCAGCGCAGACATGATTATCAGCATGGAACCCATGGAAAGTCTGCGTTATCTTCCTTACCTTGCTGCCGATGGTAAAATCGTGACGAGCAACAAACCCTTTGTAAATATCCCCAACTATCCCGAAAAGGCCGACGTAACGGCAGCGCTTGAAAGTCTGCCTTCGGTAGCGATGGATATTGAGGAAGTAGCAAAGAATGCGGGTAATGCACGCGGTGCAAACATGGTGCTTCTCGGTATGGCAGCACGCTATCTTCAGATTCTTACGCCCGACCAACTCTGCGAAGCTATTCGCACTATTTTTGCGCGCAAGGGTGAGGCGGTTGTTGAGGCAAATGTTAAGGCCTTCCAGGCTGGTTATGGCGAATAAAACGGTGGTGTTATGAGCAGAAACTTTCCCCCTGACACCTGTCCCTACCTCCATGAGGAGATGGAGACCATGACGCGCGAGCAAATCTCTGCGCTTCAGTTGGAACGCCTACAGGCTACCGTGCGTCACTGCATGAATTCGCCCTTCTACAAGCAGCGCTTTGAGGAAATCGGACTCAAACCCGAGGACATCAAGAGTCTTGACGATATTCGCAAAATCCCTTTCACTACAAAGGCAGATTTGCGCGACACCTATCCTTTCGGCATGGCGAGTGTGCCCCTTCGTGAATGCACACGCTTGCATTCTTCCAGCGGTACGACAGGTACGCCCACGGTAATCCTTCACACGAAGAAGGATTTGGAAGAGTGGGCGAACCAAGTGGATGGTGGGACTTCGTCCTGACGATGTGTTCCAAAATTCCAGCGGTTACGGCATGTTTACCGGCGGTCTCGGATTTCAGTATGGCGCAGAGCGTATGGGCATGTTGACCATCCCTGCTGCTGCCGGAAATTCCTTGCGTCAGATTAAGTTTATGACTGACTTCGGTACGACTGCCCTTCATGCGGTGCCCTCTTACGTAACGCGCCTTTACGAAGTGATGCAGAGTGCGGGGGTTGACCCTCGTAAGGATACCAAATTGAAAGTTCTTGCCATCGGTGCCGAACCCCATTCGGAGGAACAGCGTCGCCGCATTGAGGAAATGATGGGCGTGAAGGCCTACAACTCTTTCGGTATGAGCGAAATGTGCGGTCCTGGCGTCGGTTTTGAGTGTCAAGAGCAAAATGGTCTCCACTTCTGGGAAGACTATTACATTGTAGAAATCGTAGATCCCGAAACGTTGGAACCCGTTGCCGATGGTGAGATTGGCGAACTCGTATTGACGTCCCTCTGTCGTGAAGCCATGCCCTTGCTTCGTTACCGCACCCGCGACTTAACCCGTGTGCTCGGTCGCACGTGTCCTTGCGGTCGCAACCATGTGCGTATTGACCGCATGAGGGGTAGAAGTGATGATATGATGGTGCTTCGTGGGGTGAACATCTTCCCGATTCAGATTGAGAAGATCCTCATGACTTTCCCCGAACTGGCTAACAATTACCTCATTACGCTCACTACGGATGCTGATAACGACAACATGACCGTTGAAGTGGAATTGGAGGAACTCTTCACCGATGACTTCCGTCGCTTGCAGGAACTTACCAACCGCATACAGCGCGCGTTGAAGGACGAAATCTTGCTCACGCCCCACGTCAAGTTGCTCCCGAAGGGCACACTCCCTGTCTCGGAAGGCAAGGCGGTGCGTGTGGTTGACAAACGTAAGGTGTACCAATAATTAGTGAGAAGTGAGGAGAGAGGAGATAGGAGTTCCAAGAACTCATGCGACTATCCTGTCATCCACAAAGACTTTACAAGGAAAGAATTAACTTCGGATTTTACCGCCGAATGGTCTACTCTCTACTCACTACTCTCTACTCTCTAATTTCACAACTATGACCATCAAACAACTTTCTATATTTATTGAGAACAAGAGTGGCACGCTGATTCGTGTGCTTGACTTGCTCAGTCGTGCGAATATTCAAATCATCGCTTCGACTATTGCCGACACGCAGGACTACGGTATTTACCGAGTGCTCTGTTCTGCCCCTGGCGAAGCTTACCTCATTTTGAAGGACAACGGCATTAACGTGCAACTTGCCGACGTTATGGCTATCACTATTGATGACGAACCCGGTCGTGCGGCACTTGCCGTGAAGGCGCTTTCAGATGCAGGCGTAAACATTCTTTACATGTACTCCTTCCTTTGGAAAGGTAAGGGCGTTTTGATTATGCGCACCGACGAAGTAAGCCTTGCTGAAAAGGTGATTAAGGAGAATGCTATCCAACTCTTAAACGAAACTGAATTTATGGTGTAAAACAAGTTTCGCAAGTGCTCAACTTGTTTTAAGGTTTTAAGGTTGTGAGGTTATAAAGAACCATTCGGACTGCATAGTCCTTAAAACCTTATAACCTCATAACCTAACGAAACTGAAGCTTGCGAAAGTTGAGTAATCAACTTCTAATTATGATTTACAATCCCGAAATGGAATGCATGTCTCGTGAAGACATGCGCCGCTTACAAACAGAACGCCTCATTGAAACGGTGAAGCGTTGCTACGAAAACGTACCCTTCTACAAAAAGAAGATGGACCAGAAGGGCATTCGCCCCGAGGACATTAAGTCTATTGACGATATCACAAAACTTCCCTTTACTACGAAGCACGACCTCCGTGATGAATATCCCTTTGGACTTCAGGCGGTGCCCATGGAGCAGGTAGTGCGCATTCATGCCTCTTCGGGTACTACAGGTAAACCCGTTGTGGCAACCTATACGCAAAACGACCTCGATAATTGGGCAGAAGGTGTAGCGCGTGTCTTAGCGGTGGGAGACGTAGGTCCTGGTGATGTAGTGCAGGTGTCTTACGGCTACGGCCTTTTCACCGGTGGACTCGGCGCGCATCAAGGTGCGAATAAATTAGGTGCCATCCAGTTGCCCACTTCTGCTGGTAATTCCGAAAAGCAAGTGATGCTCATGAAGGATTTTGGCACAACCGCCATTTGCTGTACACCATCTTATGCGCTTCACTTGACCGAAGTCATGAAGAAGTGCGACATCAAGAAGGAAGACCTGAAGTTGCGCGTAGGTTTCTTCGGCGCAGAACCCTGGACATGGGGTATCCGTCGTGAATTGGAAGACAAACTTGGTATTAAGGCCATCGATATTTACGGCCTTACGGAAATGTCGGGTCCTGGTGTGGGCGGAGAATGCCAATACCAAGACGGTACGCACGTTTGGGAAGACATGTTCTATCCCGAAATCGTAAATCCCGACACGCTCGAACCCGTAGCGCCCGGCGAACGTGGGGAACTCGTCTTCACCTCTCTCTGTAAGGAAGCCATGCCTATCATCCGCTACCGCACACGTGACCTTACGCACCTCATTTATGAAAAGTGCCGTTGCGGACGTACTGCCGTGCGCATGGGTAAGATTCTCGGACGTAGCGACGACATGCTTATCATCCGTGGTGTCAATGTCTTCCCCAGTCAGATTGAAGCCATTCTTACGGAATTCCCTGCCTTCACACCGCAGTACTTTATCACGGTGGACCGTAAGCACAATGAAGATACCTTCGACCTTGACGTGGAACTCCGCGAAGACCTTTTCTCGCCCAACCCCGCCAAGCAGATGCCCTTCATTAAGTATCTCTACGACCGCCTCGTGTCAGTTACGGGTATCAAACCCAATATCCACATCCAACCTCCCGGAACCATCCAGCGCTCAATGGGTAAGGCAAAGCACGTACTCGACAAGCGCGACTTCTCGGATTGGGAGAAGGGAAAGTAAAATTTAATAAATGAGAAAGGAGAAATGAGAAAGGAGAAATGGCTGCCACGCTGATTTCCCGATAGGTTCTTTCTCTTTTCTCCTTTCAGCTCTTTTTAACAAGTAGATTGGTAAAAGCAGCAAAGTTCATATTGGGGGCAAACGTCCCGCATGGACTTTCTCCTTTCTCCTTTCTCCTTTCTCCTTTCAAAATGAAATTATTTTTAGACGAACTTGTAAACGAGGCTGCACGCATAAATCATGTGGCAGACCTCTCTCACGCTACCATTGGTGAGACCCTCTTGGTGGCGCAATATTTAGAGCAGAAGACGGGACAACCCTTTATCCGCATGGATCAGGGAAGTCCGGGACTTCCTGTGAACGCTTACGGCACAGAAGCCGAAAAGGCGGCGCTCGACCGCGGAGCAAACAATCAATATCCCGCAGCCGCAGGCGTGCCCGAGTTGAAGCACGAAGCCAGCCGCTTTGTTAAGGCATTTATGGACATTGACGTTTCAGCGCGTGCCTGTATCCCCACGGTGGGAAGCGTAGCCGGAAGTTTCGGAGCCTTTATTGCTTGTTGCCAACGCGACGAGAAGAAAAACAAGGTGCTCTTCATCGACCCTGGTTTCCCCATTCAGAAATCGCAACTCCGCATCTTGGGTATCGAGTGGAAGAACTTTGATATTTACCCCTACCGCGGAGAAGCGCTTCGCCAAAAGTTGGAGGAGGAAGTGAAGGACGGCGACATCGCTGCCATTATCTATTCCAACCCCAATAACCCTGCGTGGATTTCCCTCGAAGAAGGTGAACTCCAAATCATTGGCGACATCGCTACGAAGCACGATATTATTATCCTTGAGGATTTGGCCTACTTCGCCATGGACAGTCGTCGCGACTTGTCAAAACCCTTTGAGGCGCCCTTCGTGCGCACTGTAGCACGCTATACGGACAATTACATCCTCATGCTCTCGGCGTCAAAAATCTTCTCTTATGCCGGAGGCCGCATCGCCTTGGTGTGCATCAGCGACAAACTTTTCGACCGCCAATTCCCCGCTCTCGCTCGTCGCTATAACGACAGCGGTGTCTTTGGCGCCACCTTCACCGCCAGCATTCAGTATATGATTACCTCGGGTTGCACCGCCAGCACGCAGTATGCCTATGCCGAAATGCTCCGCCTCTCCACCGAGGGCGTGATTAACTTTGTCGACGACACGAAGGCCTACGCCGAGCGCGCCCGCAAGATGAAGAAAATCTTTACCGACAACGGTTTCACCATCACTTATCCCACGGACGTGACGGAAGACATCGCCGACGGCTTTTTCTTCTCGCTCTCTTACCCCGGACTCACGGGGGGCGAACTCGCCAAGGAACTCATTGCCTACGGTGTATCCAGCATCAACCTTGATACCACAGGTTCGCTCCAGCCCGGCGTACGTGCTTGCACCAGCCGCATGCGTGACGAACTCTATCCCGTACTCGAGGAGCGCATGAAGGCATTCCATGAAGACCACCCGTTTTAAAAAGGAGAAATGAGAAATGAGAAATGGCTGGCGCGCTGATTTCCCGCTAGGTTCTTTCTCCTTTCTCCATCATCCCTAATTAAACAAATAATTCCTATGAAGAAATTTTTACTCATCCCCTTTATGCTTTGTGGCGCATTGGTTATGAATGCCCAGCCCCTTAGCAAACTTCAGAAGTTTGGTGCAACAACCATTACAGACGTTGTTCAGAAAGCGCAGCATCCCTTAGTGAATGTTCAGCAGACTTCGTTGCAACTGCACGGTAAGAAGACGCGTGCCACCCTCGACGAATATGCTGTTGATGCCAAGCAACTGACGAATAACGACCTTTCGTTGAATATCTATTATGGTGGAGTGAATTTTGCTAACACGATGAGTGTGGCAACATACTATACTACCGATATAGCAGCGCGCTTCGCAGGCAATAAGATTACCTCTATCTATTCAGCCATCGGACAGGGTGTGAAGGAAGCAACGTTCTGGATTCGTAAGTCGCTCAACGGTGATAACCTTTGGGAAACCACCGTCACAGAATTTACCCCCAACTCTATTTTTGCAGTCGATTGCGACTATACGATTGACGACGAAGCCTTCCTTTTGGGTTACACCGTAAAGGGCGATTTTGCTCAAGGCTATCTCTTCTATACTGAGAACGTAGGTAACCTCTCTATGATTGTAGCCGATGCGAGCGGTAGCTGGAGCGATTTCTCAGGCAATGGTAGCGCCTTCTTCGTTTGTGAAACCGAAGGTGACGCAGGTTTGGTGCAAAACGACCTCGCTATTACCAACATCTCTATATCCGACCGTGCTATGGTAGGCGAAGCCTTCAACATTGTGGGTCAACTCACCAACTTTGGTGCATATCCCGTCACTTCGTTCAAGACAAAGGCCATTGTCAATGTTATTCCCAATGAATGTCCATTATCTTGTCACAAAGACAATGACAGGAAATGATGTTGTATCAGTTCTTGTCAATGGTCAAGAAATCGTAAACGAACACGAAGTTGATACAGTGCTCCACAAGGAAACCATAGACTTCGCCATCCCCACAACTACTCCCGCTCATGCAGGTCGTTACTACAACGACATTCAGGTTATCGAGGTAAACGGTACTACTGACGGCTACCCCGCAGACAACGCAATCACTACACAACTCCTTGCCCTCGCGGAAAGTTATCCCCGCAAGATAGTGATGGAAGAATTTACAGGCACATGGTGCGGTTGGAGCCCCCGCGGAATGG
>CALCUV010000281.1 GCA_937906765.1 uncultured Prevotella sp. | reverse complement strand
TACTACACCGCCATTTTCCGTGGCGGTTCGTACGACGAGAAGCGCCTGATTTCGACTGGCAAGCGTGCGAAGTTGAAGAACCACGCGAGCGTGAAGTATCAGGTAGAAGTGGCGCGCGACTACTGGCAACGCATCATTACCGAGGAGAACATCCTTGACCCCGTGAAGCAGAAAGAGCGCATCATCGAAGAGAAGCGCAAGATTAAGGACTTTGTGAGCGGGGTGGAGAATTCCGGCAAGGTGTGGATTACGGGCTACTACGTTAATCCCGACGGCAAGGAAGTGCGCGACATCCGCGTGGTAAACATTGAGGGCGCCAAGGAAGGCGGCGACTGGAGCGACGAGGTAAACGTGGCGAGCAACACCATCTGTTATGGCGACAACGTACACCCCAACCTCGTAGGTGCTGTTCCTGGTAAGTCGCAGTCCAACAACTCAGGTTCTGACAAGCGCGAACTCTTCACCATTAAGCAAGCCTTAGAGGTAGCGCCGCACGACCTCCTGCTCATGCCTCTGCACGTGGTGTGTCAATACAACGGTTGGGACGCCGTGCCCACAGTGCCCATGGTGCAACTCACCACGCTCGATAAGCATAGAGATTCTAAATTGGTGAACCCTTCAAAAACTGAATAAACGCATGTTAGACCTAACCATCACAAAAGAGGATTTTGAATTCGTGCTCCCCGTGTTTCAGAGTCCAACGGCACACCTGTTTGAGCGCCTGGCGCACGAGATTGAGGTAGCAACGGAAGAAGTCCACGCCCTTGTCTGCGACGCGCCCGACGGGAGCGATGCAGAAAATGACGTCGTGCGCCACGCTATCGCCTACATCTGTTGTGTATCTGCACGCAGGGTGTTGCCCCAGTTAGACCTGGTATTGACAGAGACGGGGTTTGGCGTCGTAGGGAATGGCAACCTTGTTCCTGCCTCACAAGCCCGTGTGTCGGCATTGAACGACAGTTTGCGACAAAAGGCGTCGCAGGCATGGGATAACCTGCTCCTCGCCTTGCTCCGCACCCCTTGGCGCGATAGTGATGCTGCCGTGGGGCACGTGTCGAGTCTCGTATGGTTGCCCACACTCTGCCGTCGATATGGCATTACAGCGAGCAAGGAAGTAGGTATTCGCATCACCCCCATGCCGGTGTATGACGAAGAGTTTGACGCGCTACGCAGTGCACTTGCCGTTGCAGAAGCAAAAGTTGCCACGATGATCAGTCCTGAACTCTATGATTACCTTGTGGAGCAAGAACGTACGACTCAGGACGCGCACACTACCGCCGTAGCCCTCTTGATTGAGCGTTCGCGCCGATTGATAGGTGCGCTGATGAAGGAAGAGACGCATCCCCGAAGCGTAGCGCCCCTTGCTAAGCGCTTGCTCGAAACTGTGGAGCAATACCGCGAGGAGTTGCCCCAATATACGGGTTCGCGCACATACGAGGCACGGCAGATGCCTGCTTATGAAAACAAGAAGGAAGACGCTATATTTTTCTTTAGTTAGTAGTGAGGAGAGAGTAGTGAGGAGTCCATTCGGCGTGACGTAGAGACGTCCCATTGGGGCTTCTTCACAGTGAGGTGTCGATTAATTGCCTTACGACCTCACCCCTCAAACCTTACTACTAACAACCTCAAACCTTACGACCTCAGAAATGAAAACCATTCTGGCCGCTCCGGGAATCACTGC
Source organism: uncultured Prevotella sp. (assembly GCA_937906765.1). Classification (GTDB taxonomy): domain Bacteria; phylum Bacteroidota; class Bacteroidia; order Bacteroidales; family Bacteroidaceae; genus Alloprevotella. The sequence continues at coordinate 101 of CALCUV010000281.1, read as the reverse complement.
ACAGCTGGATGAAGCAGGGAAAGGTTCGCACCGAACAGGCTGCTGTGACAGAAATTCTGACGGAAAACGGTGCCGTCTGCGGCGTTGCCACAGATAAAGAA
>CALCUV010000280.1 GCA_937906765.1 uncultured Prevotella sp. | reverse complement strand
AACTGCCCCTCCGGTGTGAAGATTCTCGACATCTTCATGGAAGCCCGTAATCTTCTCACCGAATATCGCGGCCTCAACCCCATCAAGAAAGTGGTGTTCCGCCAGCTGCTCACGCATCCCGATCTCTTCTCCGCCGCCATGCGCGCCGCCGCCCCCTTCCAGGGCATCGTGATGCGCAAGAAGGGCGCGAAGACCTACGACATGCCCCTCATGAGCAAGCTCATCGGTTCCCGCCACATCGCCAAGCTGCCCGCCAAGTCCCTGCACGCCACCTATGGTGAACTGCGTACGCCTTCGAGCTGCGGCATCACGGTGCTGTTCTTCGCCGGCTGCATGGCCGACAAGTACTACACCGGCGTGGGCGAAGCCTGCCTCAAGGTGCTCAAGCATCACGGCGTGGGCATCGTCATGCCCTCCAAGCTCACCTGCTGCGGCATCCCTGCCCTCGCCTCCGGCGACCGCGTGGGCTTCGTGAAGGAGACCGAGAAGAACCTTGCCGTCATCGCCAAGGAACTCATCGGCGGCGGCATCGACTACATCGTCACCCCCTGCGGTTCCTGCACCGCTACCCTTAAGGAATGGTGGCCTCACTTCGCTAAGGAATTCTCTCCTGAGCACCAGAAGACCATCGAAGCCGTGGCTTCCCGCGTGATGGACATCAACCAGTTCCTCATCGACGTGCTGAAGGTGGAAGAAAAGGCCGCCGGCCTCCGTAATGCCGGTGCTGTCACCAAGGTGACGTTCCACGATTCCTGCCACCTCAAGAAGAGCCTCGGCGTTTCCGCCCAGCCCCGCAAGCTCATCAAGCTGAACCCCAACTATGAGCTCGTGGAAATGAAGGAAGCCGACCGCTGCTGCGGCTGCGGCGGCAGCTTCACCCTCTTCCACTACGATCTCTCCAAGAAGATCGGCCAGCGCAAGCGTGAGAACATTGTGAACACTGGCGCTGGTGCCGTTTCTTCCGGCTGCCCCGCCTGCATGATGCAGCTCTCCGACATGCTTTCGCAGAACGAAGACGCTGTGCAGGTCAAGCACCCCGTTGAGATCTACGCGGAAATGCTTCCCAACTAATACGATTCGGGAGCCGGATACCGCCTTTTCCGGCTCCCGCTTTCCCCACAACGCAACTCTGGCGTTTTTTCCGCCAAGGAGTAACGATGTCCCTCGTTGAAGTCCTGAGAAAAAAGGCTCCCGGCATCCCCGCTTCTCTTTATGAAGCCAAGGATTTCGCCGATGCCATGCAGTACGCCGTGGACGTGACTCTCAAAAAGCGCGCCTGCGAAATGCTCATGCCTGTCGCTGGCGAACAGTACGGTCCTGAAAGCGAAAACGGCATCCCCACCCAGCTCGTTCGCAAGCTCGCCGTTCCCGGCCTGAATGATGAAGAATTTGCCATTATGCAGACACATGCTGAAAAAAGCGCAACGCTGGTAGAAAGTATTCTAAAAGGTGTGGAAGAAGATCATTTTGTTACTGTTGCTACCAATATCGCCCGTCACCATCATGAAAAATGGAATGGTGCAGGATATCCCGCTCACCTTTCCGGCGAATCCATTCCTTTAGAAGCGCGTATTATGGCAATTGCAGATGTTTATGACGCTTTGGTCAGTAAACGTTGCTACAAAGAAGCCATGAGCTTTGAGAAGGCATTCGAAGTCATGATAGAATCTATGGGAAGCCACTTCGATCCCAACCTTGAAAAAGTTTTTTCTTCTAAGCCGTGAAAGACTGGAAGCCTATTACAGCAATTAAAAAGTAAGGTTATCGCATCAAGCGATAACCTTACTTTTTTTCTTATCTATAGCCAAATCAATTACTGCCACCAATAGCACATAAACAGGAAAGTATACAAATCCCCAGGTTGCCCATACCGGTGTAATGTCTATGACAAGACCTGTATAACACAACATCACTAACAAGGCAACTACAAAGATTGCCGCTAATGCCACAGTTGCAATAAGCAAATAACTCACTTTCCATAATAGACACTTCCCATGAAATCCATTCCAATCCACTACCAAGTATTTTTTCCAAATCATATAAAAGCCTGCAAAAAACAAGACAACACCTATGAAATACATAAAATAATTAATAGAATAAATACTTCCCGCAAAAAAGAAGCCACTATAAGATTCTCCAGTGTCAGTCATAAATGCATACTGCACAAAAAATGAAATTGCACTGAGCGCTACCACTAAGAACCAGTGGAAAAATGTATAAACTAAATTTCTAATGGGACTTCTATCCATTATTCCGACTCTCCCTCACACAGAACCAATTATTTACTACTTAAGCAAGCAAACAAAATTAAGGAAAATCAAAATAAGGCAAAAATTGGAAATTCAAACAAAAAAATACTCTCATTACTGAGAGTATTTTTTATTTATCTTTATCATTTTACCCATCTTTTTAACTACTTCGCACTTCATAAACTTGTGTTTAGGGGCAATTCCTTTATTCCAATTATCGTGAAGAATAAACCCCTCAAAAGGTTTAACTATATAATCTTCTACTTCAATAAAATAACACTTATTCTCGGATAATTGAATACATAAAGGTTGAGCACTTCTTTTTATAAATAGTTTAGTTGAATCTTCATCATATT
>CALCUV010000279.1 GCA_937906765.1 uncultured Prevotella sp. | reverse complement strand
GCATTGGAAAGTCGAAACCCGAGAAGGCAAATAACCAGCGCAATAGGATAATTAAATAAAGTGGCAAGTTATAGTAGTTTATCTTACATTTTTAACAGACTATGCTACACATAATTTTGAATATCATTATTGGCATCATATTATTCTTCGCATTATTATACCTTGTCCTTAACCTCTTATTTTTGATTTCGAGTAAGGACTACCGAAAGTGGTTCTGGGAAGAGTCGGTGAGGAGGGCGAAGGAGGATAGGAAACCAAAAAGGCGACCTGAAGAGTCTGACTTTTACAAACGAACTGGTAAACGTCACTTCTTAGGTCGTGACCATAGGAATGACTATAAAAACTACTATGGGGACTAAGTGGGTAGTCTTTTTATAATAATAATGAACGTGTTACTTTTGGAACATAATCCATTAGTAACACGTTTATTTATTTAGAAAAAATAATATAGTGTTGAAACCTATATATTATTACTTCTGTATCTCCTCAATACACACCAATTTGTTGGCTATGGCATAAATAATCAGTCCTGCGGTGGAGCGAATTTGGAGTTTGCTGGAGATGTTTCGGCGGTGGGTGATGACGGTGTGGATAGAGAGGAAAAGGTGGTCGGCAATTTCCTTGTTGCTCATGCCTTTGGTGACGCAAACGATGATTTCCTTTTCGCGCTCGCTGAGGGTTTCCAATTTTTCCTTTTCAGCGGTGTCGGCTGATGTCTCGTCCGCGTATAAGATGTGCTCGCTCTTTTGAAGTTGTTGTTCAATCAGTTTTACGGCAGGCACAAACAACTGGTCTTCTATTTCGCAATGGGTCGATAAATCCTGTTCGCAAAGGATGATGTCCAGCAAGACGGCGTTGAGCAAGTAGTTATTCTTTTCGGGATAGTAGCGTATGATGATGTCCTTCAGTTCGTTGAGTTTGTATTCAATAGGTGCGTGCTTCCCAGCGAAAGTCGAGATGGAGAAATTGTGGTTGAGGTAGCCCTGTGAGAGTTGTTCGACATAGGTAAACACAACTTCATTTTCATACTCCATGTGCTTTTTCACCTCTGCCACATATTCGTCGTAGAACTTAAGAATCAGCAGTGCCAGTTCGTTTTTTCCTGAACAATCAATGGCTTCAATGAGTTTGCGACGGATATTGGGAAGGTTAAATTCCAAATAATATTCGTGGGCTTGCTTAAGGTAGCCGATAAGTGAGGGTAGCGAGAGGGATTCGTAATGAAACTTCCTGTTGGAAACGAAATTCACCACCTCCAGAAACGTGTTTTCATCCACGCCATGAGTGCGACAGACTTCCCTCACCGTCTTATCGCCAAAGCCCAAAGACATTCCGAAGCGCCCCATGACTAAAATGAGCGAACTGTGTTCCCTCACCAAGTCGCGCATCTTGTCAGTGTGCTTAAAACCTATTGTATTATTCATTGCCATCATCCGAAAAAATGTTTTGTTGTTGCAAAGTTACACATCTATTTGTAATTGGACAATACCCAAAAGTTATGAGAAACGGTGGGTGTGGGAGTGGTAGCATACCTAAAGTAGTGTAGTTCGCCCTAAGAAAGGGAATAAAAAATCAACGATTATTTTGGTTGAACAAGAATTTGTTCGTAATTTTGCGAACAGAAATATAAAGTAGTATGAGTGAAAAGAAAGATTATACAACAAAGCAGGAGCAGTTAGCCCGCTTCTCAAAAGCAATGGGGCATCCTGCTCGCATCGCCATTCTTCAATTTTTGGCGAAAAGTGAAGACTGCTGTTTTGGCTGTATTCATGAAGAATTGCCCATTGCTAAGGCTACCGTTTCACAACATCTCAAGGAACTTAAAGAGGCTGGACTTATACAGGGAGAAGTAGAACCCCCAAAGGTGAAATACTGTATTAATCGCGAAAATTGGGCACTTGCAAAGGAACTCTTCAGAGACTTCTTCTGCGATTGTACTTGTAAAAAGGAGCATTGATTTCGGGTCAATCTCTTTTTTTGAAACTAATGTTCGTTGAATTACGAATGAATTTATTCTCGGTTTATGATTTTAAGGGGGAAATGAGAGAGCGTATATATACTTTTACTCCGCAAGGTGGTTGTACTCTGTTCTCTGTACTTTAAAAACTTGTCTTCTAACTATGTATTGGATATTATTTCTGTATTTACTCGTTGCCTATTTTGTACCTGAAACGGGAGTGGTGGCAATAATCTGTATGGTAGGTCCCGTAGCAATGTCAGTGCGCAGGGGTAGGTATTGGTGTGGTCATTTTTGTCCACGCGGAAGTTTGTATGACAAACTTGTCAGCAGGTTTTCGCCTCATAAACCCATTCCGAAGTTTGTGCGTAGCAAGGGATTCCGTGTGTTCATGCTGTTATTTATTTTCAGCATGTTCGGCGTGCAACTTTACCTAAACGGACTCACTCTTGCGGGCATTGGACGCACATTTTGGAACATTATTTTGATAACCACTATAGTGGGCATCGTACTAGGATTTATTTATGCGCCACGCACATGGTGTAGTTTCTGTCCGATGGGTACACTTTCGGCATGGGTCGCTCCCAGTAAGCCACGAGTGGGATTTCCTCGCGTGTGTGTCTCCGCCGTTTGTCAAATGAAATGTAAGCGTTGTGCCAAGGTGTGCCCCATGCAATTGACACCCTACGTTTCGCATGGCGAAGAAAGTGGCTACTTACATCCCGACTGCATCAAGTGTGGCAGTTGTGTAAAAGCATGTCCCTTGAAAGTTATGAAAATAGAGGGTTGAAAGAGTACAGATAACAGAGTACAACTACCATTCGGAAAAGTACAGATAACAGAGTACAACTATCGTCCGGAGGGCGCTCTCCCCATGTTTATAGGGGGAGGGGACCGCTTTAGCGGGGGGTGCTAAATATGTACCGCATGGACACCGTTATCGGGGGAAAGAAATCCCTATAAACAAAGGGAGAGTGCCATCCGGATAATTCTCTCCCAACCTCCCAACCTCGAAGCAATGATGCTCAAAAAGGTCATGACATGGCGACTCATCGGCATTTTCTTCGGTGTCGTTACCCTATTGATAGTGCTGTCAGGTTATTTATTCAATTGGTTGCTGTGATTCCGCTATATAATATATAATATAAAGTAGGAGTCCGTAACATAATATTCCCGTATCCCCGAACCTTTCCCCTCCCATTTCCTTCCTCCCTATCACCGTTCTCCGTTCCCCGTCCCCTTCGCCGCGACATTGTCGCGGTGTAACTCCCCCTCCTCTCGCCCCTCCCTCCCAATTTTACCCCTAACATTTGTAATTTACAACTATCAATCCCCAATATAATCCCCCGAAATTTCCTAAAAAATCAATTTTTCTTAAATTTTTCTGTGAAAATATTTTGTCAGAATGATTTCTTGCTCTAATTTTGCACTCGCTAACGAAACGAAAGCG
>CALCUV010000278.1 GCA_937906765.1 uncultured Prevotella sp. | reverse complement strand
GTTGGATAATGCTGCATTGACTGTACGCTTTTGAGCTTTACCAAATGTAAAGTTCAAGTTGTAATCAATGTTTTCGTCATTGTCGCCCTCTTCGTGGTTGATAGTGGGAGGAACAATGTCGTTCTTCACAGCAAGACAGCTCGCAATGGCTTCTACTGCGCCGGCAGCGCCGAGAAGGTGGCCCGTCATTGACTTTGTAGAACTGATGTTCAACTTATAAGCGTGTTCACCAAAGAGTTTGAGAATCGCCTTTACTTCAGAAACGTCACCAACGGGGGTTGATGTGCCGTGAACATTGATATAGTCAATTTCTTCAGGCTTCATTTCTGCATCTTCAAGGGCATTCTGCATCACAAGACACGCTCCGAGACCCTCAGGATGCGAAGCCGTGATGTGGTGAGCGTCTGCCGACATACCGCAACCCGCTAATTCGCAATAAATCTTCGCACCGCGAGCCTTAGCATGCTCTAATTCTTCAAGGATAAGGATTCCCGCGCCTTCACCCATGATGAAACCGTCGCGAGATGCCGAGAAGGGGCGACTTGCTGTTTCAGGGCTGTCGTTGCGAGTAGAAAGCGCGTGCATAGCATTGAAACCGCCTACGCCACAAGGACAAATCGCGCCCTCAGAACCGCCTGTAACCATAACATTTGCCTTTCCGAGACGGATAAGGTTAAATGCGTCAGCAATGGCATTCGTTGAAGAAGCACAAGCAGAAGTTGTGGTGTAGTTAGGTCCGTGAAGACCATACATGATTGAGATTTGGCCTGAAGCAATATCCGCAATCATCTTGGGGATAAGGAAGGGGCTGAACTTGGGTCCCATTTCCTTGCCGTTAATTGCCCAATTCGAGCATTCTTCTTCAAATGCGTTCATACCGCCAATACCAACGCCGAGCACTACGCCTGCCTTGTTGCGGTCTAACTTTTCCATGTCGAAGTTTGCATCTTTCATAGCCTCCATTGCAGCTACAATTGCATACTGCTCATAGAGGTCCATCTTGCGTGCTTCCTTACGGTCGATGAAATCAGTTGCTTTAAAGTTCTTTACTTCGCAAGCAAATTGCGTTTTAAAGGCAGATGCGTCGAAGTGAGTGATGGGGCCAGCGCCGCTCTTGCCACTCTTGAGAGCTTCCCAGGTTTCTTCTACGTTATTACCAAGGGGTGTGAGGGCACCAAGACCAGTTACTACAACTCTTTTCAGTTCCATAGTTATTTTCCTGTATTAATGTGTAGGCACTACGCACAATAGCAGGCCTAATAAGAGGGTGTCTTATTAAAATAAGAGGGTTTCTTATTAGGCTTGCTTGCCAAACGACGCGCGTTTCGGCTGCACTGTCCTATTTATGAGTAAATGAGGAATAATGATTTGTTGGAAGGTGAACCGCCTGTGTTGTTCTCATCGGAGATGCTTTCGCTCCTGATGTAGATTCAGTTGCTCAGGGTTGAGAAACAGAAAAAGGTTTAACGTTTAACGTTGTAGCATACACACAGCTTGACGCTGCACTACTTAAACGTTATACGTTAAACCTTGTCAGCGGTCAACTTTAAAAGATGATCGTTGTTGAGACGAAGAATTAAGCTACGTGTTCTTCGATGTATGCAATAGCATCACCTACAGTAGAAATCTTTTCTGCGTCAGAATCGGGAATTGTAACCTTAAATTCCTTTTCGAGTTCCATGATGAGTTCTACAGTGTCGAGAGAATCTGCACCGAGGTCACCTGCGAAGCTTGCTTCGTTCTTTACATCTGCTTCGTCAACGCTGAGCTTTTCAACGATGATTGCCTTTACTTTTTCTGAAATTTCAGACATAGTCGTTAGTTGTTATTAAGTTAATAATGTTATAAACTTTTGAGTTTTCGATATGCAAAAGTAAACCTATTTATTCAATTAGCAAAAGATTTTTCAGAAAATCACACTTTGTACTGCACAAACCGACGTTTTGTGTGCAGAAAATAGTCTTTTGGGATGGCAAAACGGGATGTTTTAGGCGAGAATCTTAATTGGAGGAAACAAAAATACTTTTAGTTTAAATGAGATTACTCTTAATCTAAACAATATTACTCTTTGTTTTTCCTAAAAGAGACTTAGTTTTGACTCCAAGAAATAGTGTTTTTACCAATTGAAAATGAGGTGTGTTTAAAACTATCTCGATGATGCGAGTTTTCTAAAGTTATCCCTTTGCTTGCATTGCGAGGGCATACATCTTTATTTGCTTCACCATGGCGAGTAGTCCGTTGGAGCGAGTGGGGGAGAGGTGCTCCGTAAGGCCTATTTCGCGGATGAAATAGAGGTCGGCATCCAGGATTTCTTGTGCCGTATGGTTGTTTACAACTCGGAGCAGGAGGCTCACAATACCCTTCACGATGAGGGCATCACTTTCGGCAGAGAAATGGAGCAATCCATTTTGGTTTTCACAAACCAACCATACGCGACTTTGGCATCCATCGATGAGGTTGTCGGTTGTTTTATGTTCTTCGGGTAATGCTTCTTGGTCTTCGCCTAAGTCTATGAGCAACTGGTAACGGTCCATCCAGTCTTCCAGTTCTACAAATTCTTCGATGACTTCGTCTTGAAGTTCGTTAATAGTCATGAGTGAGGTTTTGAGTTATGAGGTTATAAGGTTCAGAGGTGGGGTTGAGGCTATGAGGTTCTGAAGTTCTGAGGTTCAGAGGTGGGGTTGAGGTTATGAATCTTTTAGGTTATACCTCTGCAAGCACTTGAACCATCGTTTGCCCAACCGCCTTGAGCACATCCTTTGAAATGTTTTCAGGAGTGTCGTTTACGGTGTGCCATGTGGCGCCAAAACTGCCGTCATGACTCTCTACGTAGGGAATAATATCGATGCAGGGAATTCCGCGCGCCTCATTGACGGGAATATGGTCGTCAGTCGCCCAACTGCCATCCTTTTGAGCAAAAAGGTTTCTATATCCCAAGCGGTCGGCTGTGCTCCACACGCGAGCAACTACGTTTCGGGCATAGCGTAAGGAGTAACCTTCGTAACAGAATTGTGCATCCTTGCCACCCACCATATCTAAGAGGATTCCAAATTCCGCTTTGTAGTTTTCCACATGCGGATGCTTTGCCCAATATCTTGAACCCAGACACCAGTCAGAACTATCGTGGGGCGCACGTTGGCTTTCCCAGTAGGGCACTCCGTAATCCTCCATGTCGAAACAAATGAAGTCGATGCCTATCTGAGAATTGATGGCGCTACATTGGCGTGCCAATTCCAGCATGACTGCCACGCCGCTCGCTCCGTCATTAGCTCCCATGACGGGAAGGCGATGATTGTTTCGGTCAAGGTCGTTATCCGCCCATGGACGGCAGTCCCAGTGTGCGCAAAGCATAACGCGCTTCGTGGCTTGAGGGTTGTAAGAGGCAATGATATTACGTGCCTTCAGCACT
>CALCUV010000277.1 GCA_937906765.1 uncultured Prevotella sp. | reverse complement strand
AGACACGCTTGTTGCCGTGTTGTATTTTTATGATAGTGACACCAACTTATAAAAAATCCCCACGCTTCAAGGCATGGGGATAAAAGTAAACGAGTGAGCACTCCTATAAAAATTCATACATCAAGTTATCTCACAATAACTTTTATACCATTCACAATATACACACCCTTCTGCATGTTAGGAATCTTTGTTATACCCGCATCAACGGAAGTTGTGCGAAGCAGTTGTCCATTTGTAGCGTAAATGCGAAGGGTTTGTGGAGCGACAGCATGAATAAGGATGCCTCCATCAGTGCCACTTACAGAAAGATGGTTCATTGTTACATGTTCAACACCATCGGGAGCAGCATAACCATATTGCTCGTCAAGGTATTCAAGGCGGTCAGCAATCCATTCCTTAATGTATTCAACGTCTCCAAGGATGTCTGAATGGTATTTTTTCCAACGTTTTTCTTCTCTACCTACAGCACCGCTGGATTGGAATAAGTCAGCATATTGTTGGAATCGTTCGGTGAGTGATTCTTCAGAAAAATAGGTTTGACGCAATTCAGCATAGCGGGCAGCGAGTTCGCTTTTCCATCCCAAGGAGGAATTACGATTCATGCGATGGAAGAGTGTATGTGTACCATGTTCGTAATCCCAAAGGAAAGTTGTGAAATCTTGTTTAGGCACACAGATACTGCTTGAACCATCCCATCGACGTCCCCATGCTCCGTCAAGGTCCCATGGCGCCACACCTATACGTTGTCTCAATTCTTCATTATCGAGATGTTGGTCATAGTTGTAGAAGAACATGTTTTTGCCATGATTATCCGTGGCAAGCATGAGTTCGATGAAGAGGTAGTAATCCGTGATGTTAGCAACATCAAAATAGGTATGGAAGTTTTCTCCAAAGACAACATCATTAGTAGTTGCAACAAAATTAACGGCATTCCAAAGTGGCGCCCAATCAATAGGTTCTTCTTCCCAATCGGGATACTTAATTTCATACTCTGCCCAGGTTTCGCTATAATTAGTATTGCTATAACTACGTGGTGCCGTCTTGGGATAAGATTTAACATCTATTTCATGTCCCATAAGCACTTCATAACTCCATTGTGAAGACTTATAAAGCGTTCCATGAATAATGGGTTTTGAACCATCAGCTGGTTCTTCAAGTTTGCGTAATTTTAATTGCTTTCGGTCCATTTTCTCGGTCAGGCAATAGATACCGTAATACTTCCCATTAAGATAGACTTCGGCAAACTCACCTCTTGTTCCATGACGTGCTTTCTTTTCATAACCTGCTGCTTTATGGTAAGGAGGAGTTGCAAAGTCGTTCCAAAGGTCAGTACTTACACGATTACGCATACACGCTTTGTCAACCGCCATTGCATCAAGAATCCAGTTGTTATCATCTCGCAAACCAAGAAACTCTACATCTTTAGAAGTCACTCCATCTTTTTCATAGAGCTTCACGGCATAACTTTTCTTCTCAAATCCTTGCGCCGTTGCTCCACGATAACGATAAGCGGCTGTATATATGGAGTCATAACCAGCAACGTTAGCTTGTGTCACACGGATTGTACCTGGTGTGTAATAAGAACCATTACAAGAAGGGTAATTTACCTCAACGAGGTTGAGATATGTAAAACGGATAGGAGCATTTTCAATCTCCACTCCATTCTTATATAAGTTCAAAGTGTGGGGTACGGAGCAATCGAAATTCTCTAACGTCACAACACCATCATCATTGGGAGCAACACCATCAATACGCATTTCGTATTCAGCATCTGATACTTTTGAAACGAAATGCAAGCGTGGGGCAAAAGTGCCCGTTTGATAGGCATCAAGCGTTGCCGTTGCCACATATATAGCATCAGTTTCATCATAAATAAGTGCTTTATCATTGATGCGTAACGTGTCAATGAAGGTGCGGAAACCCATAAGTTCAACACCCGGTAACACCACTCCGTTTTCCATCAAATACTTGGCATGACGGTCGTCAGAGGAATAGAAAACAAAGGTTGCCCCTGGGTCGTACATATCATATAGACAAATGTAATTTTGATTGTAATCATTCCATTGTACATAGGCAGATTGTCCGTTCGTAATCTGAGGTTCTGACCACCAATTATCACCATAATCATACACAGGGCGCTGAGTGAGTTTTTCTATCGTATAACCTGGATATTGATAGTGGTCATAAAACGCAAATCCCCAATAGTTTGTACCTGTAACGCTTGACCCTTTCTTTAACGAAAGAGGTTCGTTATCCGTTGGGTAATTTGTCATGATATATTTCCCATCTTCTGTAAAGATAGAGTAACCTTCACCATTCTTACGGAAGTAGAAACGTGTGCCATCCTCAGAATTTTGATACAACTTATCCTCTTTGTTTACCAAATACTTACCTGAACGCACATTGCGAATTTTGTAAAGAATAGGGTCGCTTGAAGTGGATGCCACAAAAGGAAGGTTTACCAATCCAGTGCGTTCCCAATAGTATCCATCCCGAGTCACACCAGACTCTCCCTCAATGGGTTGACCAAAATCCGTTGAAGTATCAGAAGAACCACCTTCCACTTCTTTTCCATCAGCATCAACGAAGGTAAATACACCATTACTGCTGTTATATCCAGCATAGGTACCCACCAAATTCGTACCATCTACACGCAAGTTGAAATACTGACTTGGATTTTCTACACTCTGAATGAAATAACCACCCGCCTCAAGGGGCTGAATGTTCCACTTTGCAGAAAGGCTCGATGCCGAGGAGGCCAAATTCAAACCCTTCTTTTGGAGTTCTACGCGTTGGGAATCATAAACAAGGTATTGCATTGACACCGCGTTTTTAAACGTGTAATACCCCTCTTCATCTTGGTCGATATACCAATAACCATCATCGGGAATATCTTCTCCAGACATGTAATACACGAAAGGCTGCGCATCATGATATGCCCCAAGCGACACGGAGCCTGATTGATAGTAATCACACTGAATGGCGTATTTCTTTCCCACAACAAAGTTGGGTTGCGCCCCTAACCCTGTAATGAAAGTGAAAAGAAATGACAATAAAATCGTTTTCTTCATAGTTTATAAATATTTACGCCACAAAATTAAGGTAAATTCATGGTTCATTCACATGAAATAAACTATTTTTGTGTACTTTTGTTCGGCGAGAACAATTTTTTAACACTTCTCTCGTTCTCATAATTGAAAAACAACGCCCACTTATGCAAATAATTTTACTTTCCGGTGGTTCGGGCAAACGTCTTTGGCCACTTTCAAACGGCACCCGCGCCAAGCAATTTCTACAACTTCTTCCCGCTCCTCAAGGCGGGCGTGAATCGATGGTGCAACGCGTTGTGCGCCAACTCAACGAGCAAGGGTTGGGTGAAAATATTAATTTCGCAACAAGTTTAGCACAAAAAGACCAACTCTGCAACCAAATTCAGGGCAACATTCAGTTCATCACCGAACCCGAGCACAGAGGCACACTTCCCGCAATCGCGCTTTCTGCCCTCTATCTGAGCGAACAGCAACACGCCAACCGCGATGAAATTATCATGGCCATGCCCTGTGATAGTTATGTCAGCGAAGAATATTACACAGCCCTACGCCGCACCATAAAGATTGTAGAAGAGCGGAAGGCAAAATTCGGTCTTCTCGGCATTCGCCCCACGTCTGAAACGCCTTTCACACGCTATGGTTATATCTTTGCCGAAACGCCCTCTGACCCCACGAATCCCGAAGCGCATAGCAAGGTGATACGTTTCTATGAAAAGCCCGAACCCGAAATTGCACGCACGCTCATCACTCAGGGAGCGCTATGGAATGCTGGCGTATTTGTCTTTAGATTAGGAGATATGCTTGATATTGCTCAAGCACAACTTCAAGCAACTACCTATGCCGACCTCTACGCACGCTATTCCGAACTGCCCAAACTCAGTTTCGACCGCATGGTTATTGAAAAAGAAACCGAACTTGCCGTTGTGCGCTATGG
>CALCUV010000276.1 GCA_937906765.1 uncultured Prevotella sp. | reverse complement strand
AGCGGTCATGAGGTTATAGAAGCAACAGGCCATACAGAAGTTAAAGATGAAGCACCACCAGTCATATATCCTTGTTCACCAGTTCTGCCGTATCGGAGGTTATGTGATGGTAGGCGGAGGTACGCGCACTTCTCAGGATATTCCTCCCTTCGTAATCGCAGGTCGCGAACCCGTTGCTTATTGCGGTTTGAACATTGTGGGACTCCGTCGTCGCGGTTTTGCTCCTGAGATTATCGAAAACATTCATAATGCTTACCGCATTATCTATAATGAAAAGGGACTCATGAAGGAACGCCTTCAAATGGTGCGTGAGCAGGTGCCTCAGTGTAAGGAGGTTGATTATATCATCTCTTTCTTTGAACAGTCTCAGCGTGGCGTAATCAAATAGTACTTAAGTAGCAAATGTCATGTTATACAGAATAAAATTTATCAGCGACGAGGTAGATGGTTTCTTGCGCGAAATCAAGATTGACAGTGATGCCAACTTCCTTGACCTTTGTAAGGTTGTGCTTCAGTCGTGTGGATATCCCGATGACCAAATGACAGAGTTCTACGTCTGTGACGAAGAGTGGCAACGCCATGAGCAAATCACGCGTGAGGATGTCTTTGATGAGGATATGTCGGAAGACGTTTACTTGATGGAAGAAACTCCGCTTTCGGATTTTATCGAAGACGAGGGACAGCACTTTGAATTCGTTTTCGACCCCTACGCTGAGCGCTCGTTCTTCCTTGATGTGAAGGAATTCATTCCCGGTGAGCACCTTTCTTCTCCTGAAGTGATTCGTGCCAAGGGCGATGCTCCCCAGCAACTTCTTGATTTTGAAGATCCCTTTGTTGATAAGATTACGAAGGGCGATGCTAAGCCTGGTGTCGCATCTATGGAAGATGATTACGACTTGTACGGCGACGGAGATGACCTCTACAATGACGACGAAATCGATTATGAAGGTTTTGAAATCTCAGACGATAGCGCTTATTAGCAGGAAACAGAAACCTTCGGCAAAACGAAGGTAACAAAAAATAACAAGGTGTGTCAAGATATTGCTCCTGACACACCTTTTTTGTATATTTGCTTTGTAATCAGCAGAGGAGTTATTTCTGCATGCTTCATAACTGTTAAATGGATTGTTAATATTCCGTCTGAATGTCAGTTGTTTAATACACAGACTCAAGCGCTGAAAACAAACCCTCAAAGAATCCTTCCTATATCTCAAAGAAAACGTACAATCTTACTCTTTGTTTTGCCAATAACTTATTTAGAATTTCGCCCTTCAAATATATGCCCAAAACTCTCATAGTCCTTCTTGGCCCGACGGCAGTGGGGAAGACCGCGCTGAGTCTTCGCCTTGCACAACAGTTTGACAGTCCCATCATCAGCGCAGACTCGCGTCAGTTATACCGAGACATTCCCATCATTACCGCAGCCCCTACGGCTGAAGAGCAAGCGCGTGTGCCCCATCACTTTGTGGGTACGCTCGGATTGACGGATTATTACAGCGCTGCGCGTTATGAAGAAGAGGTGTTAACGCTCCTGGACCGTCATTTCCAAACCCATGTCGTGGCACTGCTTACGGGTGGATCGATGATGTATATTGATGCCGTTTGTGATGGGATTGATCTTGATTCCCGCCTCGCGGGTGAGCTCGTTTTCGGGGATAAGTCCGCAGGAAAGAAGGAGAGTGTCGCACTCATAAAGCTTCTCGGTGCCTGCGATGGGCTGCTTGGTGGCGGGATCAACCTCTGCGATCACAACGCCCTCAACGCGCTTGTTGCCCTTGATCTCAACGATGGTGTGAGAAAGAAGGAGCGGAATTCCGAAGTCGTCAAGGCACTGAACGCGGTTACGTGTCAGACCTGCGGTGTAATCCATAATTTCCGCAACTGCGAGGACTTCTGCGCCCTCGAGTGTCATACGGCGTGCCATGATCATACCGATGTCGCCCGAGCCGAGGGTGACTACCTTCTTGCCGACCATCATATTCTGACGGTTTACAAGTCTCTGTGCCGCGCCTGCGGTATAAACGCCTGCGGGACGTGTGCCGGGAGTCATGATAGCTCCGCGGGTACGCTCGCGGCATCCCATTGCAAGGACGATCGCCTTGCCCTGTGCGGTGAAAAGACCGTCAACGGGGTTGACGCCGGTGATGGAATCCTCGCCGACCTCGAGAACCATTGTGTTAAGCTTAACTTCGATGCCCGCAGCCTTTACCTTTTCGATAAAGCGGTAAGCATACTCGGGGCCCGAAAGCTCCTCATTGAAATATTTAAGACCGAAGCCGGGGTGGATGCACTGCTGAAGGATACCGCCGAGGCTTACGTCGCGCTCAACGATGAGCACGTTTTCTGCGCCCGCTTCCTTTGCGCCGACTGCTGCCGCAAGACCTGCAGGTCCGCCGCCGACAACTA
>CALCUV010000275.1 GCA_937906765.1 uncultured Prevotella sp. | reverse complement strand
CTTTAGAACGCATCGCCTCGCCCTTAAATCCCCAGGCGAAGAGAAAGTGTGTCCAATCCACGTAGGGGAGCAAGTCTGTGGGGCGGTAGATTCGGATGTTCATTGTTATCTGTCAAATGTAACGCGTTCGCCTTGTGGAGCATTGGGGCAGATGTTTCCGTCTGCATAAACCAAGGCTCCATTGCAGAAGGTTTTTTCAACCTTCCACGCAAAGGTCTGTCCTTCAAGCGGACTCCATCCACATTTGCTCTTGACGCTCTCCGATGTGAGCGTCCAAGAAGTATTGGGGCGCACGATTACGAGGTCGGCTTTGTAGCCTTTGCGTAAGTAGCCGCGGTCTTTTACGGAGAAGCGCTTTGCGGGGTTATGACTCATCAAGGTTACGAGTTGCTCAATGGGGAGCACGCCTTGGTTGACGAGTTCCAACATGGACACGAGTGAAAATTGCACCATAGGCATGCCCGACACAGCAGTAAGCGCACCGCCCTTCTTTTCGTCAAGCAGGTGGGGAGCATGGTCTGTGGCAATGGTGTGAATTTTGCCGTTAGTCAACGCTGAGCGAAGTGCTGCGCGGTGAGATTCGTCCTTCACAGCAGGGTTACATTTGATGCGAGTGCCCAATGTGGCGTAATTTTTGTCGGTAAAGACGAGGTGGGGGATACACACTTCTGCCGTGATGTTGCTATCGGCAGCGTCAATGAGCGTAAGTTCTTCCTTCGTAGTTAAATGAGCCACGTGGAGTTGTGCGCCATATTCCTTAGCAAGACTCACGGCGAGTTGCGTTGAACGGTAACACGCCTCTGCCGAACGAATTTCCGGATGAAACTCTACTCCAGGTTCTCCGCCAAGTTGTTCTTTGAGTCGCTTGGTATTCTCTGCGATGATTGTTGAATCTTCACAGTGGGTCATGATAGGCAGTGTGCAGTTTGCAAATAATTCGCGCAACGCCACTTCTTTATCCACAAGCATATTGCCTGTTGAAGAACCCATGAAGAGTTTTACGCCACAAGTGGTCTGAGGGTCAAGTGATTTTACTACCTCAAGATTATCGTTTGTGGCACCGAAGAAAATGGCAAAGTTTGCAAGACATTGCGCTGCAAAGTGCTTGTTCTTCTCTTCATAGGCTTCGAGGGTGGTTGTTTGAGGCACGGTGTTGGGCATGTCAAACACGGTTGTCACGCCTCCAGCAACGGCCGCGCGACTTTCACTCGCTACATCCGCCTTGTGGGTAAGACCGGGGTCGCGGAAATGCACGTGGCAATCAATAACTCCAGGAAGCACGTAGCAACCTTGAGCATCTACAACGGCGTCTGCTTCAGGGAGCTGCGTGGGGGATTCTATGATGTCAGCAATACGGTCGTCCGCAATAAGGAGCGCACCGCTGAAGGTTCTGCCTTCGTTGACAATTTGGGCGTTGGTTATGAGAGTGGTCATATAAATAAAGGAGAAATGAGAAAGTAGAAATGAGAAATGCCTTGTTTACTAAAATTAGAAAGGAGAAAGGGGGAAGAAGAAAATATCTATGCGGGACATTCATGCGCCAGCATATTTCTCCTTTCTCCTTTCTCCTTCCTTTTTTCCCATTATGCTCTGGGCTTAATCTTTCCGAACATAGAGGCGAGGCGCAGTTTGATAACTCCAAAAAGGGCTTCGCCAAAAATGCCGCCACTCATCTTGCTCGTGCCTAATTCACGGTTGACAAAGATTACGGGAACTTCCTTAATCTTAAAGCCTAACTTATAGGCGGTGAACTTCATTTCAATTTGGAAGGCATAACCCTTGAAGCGGATGGCATCAAGATTAATGGTTTCAAGCACCTTACGGCGGTAGCACTTAAATCCGGCAGTTGTGTCGTTGACAGGAATGCCCGTTACGAACTGTACATACTTTGAAGCGTAATAACTCATCAAGACGCGTCCCATGGGCCAGTTTACCACATTTACGCCTGTGATGTAGCGCGAACCGATAGCTACATCGTAACCATTGTCACGCACTTCCTTCAACAAGCGTGGCACGTCCTTGGGGTCGTGACTGAAGTCGGCGTCCATCTCAAAGATGAAGTCGTACTTCTGTTCGATGGCCCACTTAAAGCCAGTGATGTACGCCGTTCCGAGACCTAACTTACCCGTGCGCTCAATAATGTGGAGGCGTCCCTTGAAGTCGCCCGCCATAAGTCCTTTGACAATGTCGGCAGTGCCGTCGGGCGAACCATCTTCAATGACCAAAATGTCAAACTTATCCTCAAGCGCCATTACCGCACGGATGATGGCTTCAATGTTTTCCTTTTCGTTGTACGTAGGAATGATTACTACGCTTTTTCCAGGTTCCATGTTGTAGAAATTTTAAATTACCTCGGCAAATATACAAATTTCGTGTGATAGAATCCTCAAAATGTGCTACCTTTGTCGCGTTAAAATGAAAAATATAAACTTAAATATGAAGATTATGAAAAAGATGTTTTTCACTTTGCTTGCTGTAGTTGGTTTTTCTACGGCTTCAGCACAACAGTATGAAGTAAAGGGTAGTGCTCCTCGAGGTGTGCTCAAGGTGTATTTACGCAACTTTGAGGGAAACCAAGTTGACTCCACTTTTGTTACCGATGGAGCGTTCTCGTTTAAGGGAAATGCTGACGGCAAACTCTATGCACAGGTGAGTGCAGATAATGGTCGCAAACTTTATGTGGTGCTTGACGGAAACGTGCAGGTAGATTTGGCAACTGAAAAGGTAACGGGTACTGCAGAGAACGACAGTCTTACAGCATGGGGTGCAAGATTGGCAACTCCCATGAATAGTTTGCAGGCAATTCAGCAACAAGCGCAAAACATGCGCCGTGAAGGTACTGCCACGGAAGAGGCAATGCGTGAACTTTCTGCGAAATACGATGAAGCCATGGCGCAAGTTGTGGGTGGTTTGAAGCAGATGTGTGCTGAAAATATGCAGATGAAGTTCCCCGCGCTCTACCTTGGTTTCTACGGAACATATCTTGAAAATGACGTGCTCATAGACCTTTCTGAGCAAAACCCCGCCTTTCTTCAGGTGTCGTTGCTTGGTCGTTTGAACAAGGCAATCAAGGGTTGGAAAAACCAAAAGGTGGGTGCTGAAGTGGTAGATTTCGCTATGGCTGACACTACAGGCGTAGAGCGTCACTTGACAGAGTTTGTAGGTAAAGGCAAGTACGTGCTCGTTGATTTCTGGGCAAGTTGGTGTGGTCCCTGTCGTCAGGAAATGCCTGAGGTAAAGAAAATCTATGAACAATATAAGGACAAAGGTTTTGACATCGTAGGCGTATCGCTTGATAATAATAAGAAAGCGTGGGTAGGTGCTATCAACAAGATGGAACTCCCCTGGCACCACATTTCAGACCTCAAGGGTTGGCAATGTGAAGGTGCTGCGGTTTACGGTATCAACGCAATCCCCGCCACTATCCTTTACGGTCCCGATGGTAAAGTTGTTGCTGCTGGACTTCGTGCGCATGAGTTGGCTACTAAATTGGCGGAAGTTCTAAAATAAAGGAGGATAGTATAGCGAGAAAACGCGTAACA
>CALCUV010000274.1 GCA_937906765.1 uncultured Prevotella sp. | reverse complement strand
AAAAGTTTTCCATTCAGTTTGAGAATAAACAAATAAACATCCATCTAGCCCTTTAGTGACTACAAACTTTTCGCCTATGTCTTCTTTTAATTTAGAAGGCATTATTAGTCTACCTTTTGTATCTATTGAATGCTCGTATTCGCCTATTAACAACCATTTCACCTCATTTTCTGTGGTATATATAGGTGATAAGGATTTGGAAACCTACTTGCTTCATGCCGAAAGGATTGGGATTGGGTAAAGAAAAATAGGCACTTGACGTGCAAATAGGGTGAAAAGTCTTAAATTTGCAGTCACAAATGAATTGTTGGGAGTGGCATATCTGAAACTATGCCACTTTCCTTTGTTAAATAATTATGACTTACAAACAAGAAACCATAAAACCCTATAGTCAGGAAGGTGAAAAAGGCAAGCAGGTGGAGCAGATGTTTGACAATATTGCTCACAGCTATGACCTTCTTAATCATGCCCTTTCGCTGGGAATAGACAAACATTGGCGCAAGGCAGCCATTGCATCGCTTCGTCCTTATGCTCCTCAAAAAATGTTAGACATTGCTACGGGTACGGGTGACTTTGCCATGCTTTCTGCCAAGATGCTCCGCCCTGAGTCGCTTGTGGGCGCCGACCTTTCAGAAGGAATGCTCCGTGTGGCTCGAGAAAAGGCGCTTCGAAGTGAGTATAGAACGGTGCTTACTTTCCAAAAGGAAGATTGCATGGACTTGAGTTTTGCGGACAATAGCTTTGATGCGGTTACTGTTGCTTACGGTGTGCGCAACTTTCAAGACCTTGACCGAGGATTGCGAGAAATGCTCCGTGTGTTGCGACCTGGGGGCAGATTGGTAATCATAGAACTCACCACGCCTCAACGTTTTCCCATGAAGCAACTCTTCCGCTTCTATTCTCGAGTGTGGATGCCATTTGTGGGTAAGTTGATTTCAAAGGATAAGCAAGCCTATACGTATCTTCCTGCCACAATGGAGGCCTTTCCTCAAGGCGAGGTGATGCAAGAAATCTTAAAGAAGGCAGGGTTCCAGGATGTGAAATTTAAGCGCTTCACTTTTGGACTCAGCACGCTTTATACGGCGGCTAAGTAGGGAAAGAAGAAATGAGAAAGGAGAAATGAGAAAGTTTACCCTGCGGATGGTTTCTCCTATTTGGGCAACCGTTTGTTTCGCACCCCCTTTTCGACAACTCTTTTACGCCTCAATTCGTTAACAATAAACTATGGAAGCATACGGACTTGTGGGACATCCCCTCGGACATAGTTTTTCGGCAGGTTACTTTGCCGAGAAATTTGCGCGTGAAGGGATTGATGCCACTTACACAAACTTTGACATCGCTGACATGGCCCAATTCACTACGCTCATCGCTGAAAATGCAAACTTGCGTGGGTTGAACGTTACCATTCCTCACAAACAAGCGGTCATCCCTTTGCTTGACGAACTCAGCGCTGAGGCCCGTGAAATAGGGGCTGTAAATGTGGTGCGCATCAAGCATGAAGCAGACGGCGCGATTCGCACAAAGGGGTATAACTCTGACGTAATAGGATTTGTAGAGTCGCTCCGCCCTTTACTTCAATCTCATCACCATCGCGCGTTGGTGCTCGGAAGCGGTGGCGCATCTAAGGCTGTGGTGTATGGGTTAAAGAAATTGGGCATTACGCCGCTTTATGTGAGTCGCACAAAGCGCACGGATGCGTTCACTTATGAAGAACTGACGCCCGAGATACTTTCAGCGCATCACGTTATCGTAAACTGTTCGCCCGTAGGGATGTATCCTCATGTGGATGAGGCTCCCCGTTTGCCCTACCACTTGCTTACACCCCAACATCTCTGTTATGACCTTGTCTATAATCCGCTTGAAACGGCCTTCATGCGTAAGGCGAGTGAGCAGGGAGCAGTGGTGAAAAACGGATTGGAAATGTTGCACTTGCAGGCCGAAGCGGCGTGGAACTATTGGAATGTTGCTGATGATTTGTAATCACCTGATTTTTACTGCAAAATAAATAGTCGCCACAAAGTGGCTAATTGTGCTCCTAAAGAGTAATATTGTCGCTCGAAAGTGTAATATAGTTTTCCCTAATTCTATATGAATTTTGTCGCCTAACCTTAAAGCGAAGCGACCTTTAAACCTCAAGATATTAAAGCCTTAAAAATTCAGAATTTCCAACCTCATAACCTCTTAACTTCAAAACATTTTAACCTCATAACCTCAGAACTTCAGAACCTCTTAACCTTATAACCTAAAGCCCTTTAAACCTCACAACCTAAAAAAATAATTTATGAAAACATTGTTCCTGGTTATCGGAAAAACAATTGATAAGCATCTTGTTGCACTCATTGATGACTACGTGCAACGCGTAAAGCATTATCAGCCTTTCGAACTTGAGGTGATTCCAGAGTTGAAGAACACAAAGGCGCTGACTCCCGAACAGCAGAAGGAGCGTGAGGCGGAACTTTTGAAGAAGAGTTTGAAGGACGGTGATTATGTTGTGCTTTTGGATGAGGGAGGCAAGGAGTTTCGTAGTGTTGACTTTGCCCGCTATTTGGAACAGAAACAACAAAGCGTTTCGCGTAGGTTGGTGTTTATCGTAGGTGGTCCTTACGGTTTCTCTCCCGAAATTTATGCCTTGGCACGTGAGAAGGTTTCCCTCTCACGCATGACGTTTTCTCATCAAATGGTGCGCCTCTTTTTCGTGGAACAATATTATCGCGCCATGACAATTATTAAAGGCGAACCCTATCATCATGAATAGTGTGCTACATATCCTTATGATGGTGGCGTTCCTGAGTGTTGCAACCCCTTTTACAGCCGACGCTCAGGAACGCTTCCGCATTATGGAGTATAATGTGGAGAATTTGTTTGACACGATTCCCGATCCCGAGAAGAACGATCATGACTTTCTTCCCGATGGGAACAACAAATGGACCAGCGGGCGCTATTGGACCAAACAAGGGCGTTTGGCAAGGGTAATTGCGGCTGCCGGTGGGGCATCGCCTGTGGAATTAGTGGGATTGGTGGAGGTGGAAAACGACACGGCGGTGGCGCATCTCACACAGCGTACCTCTTTAGCGCGATTAGGGTATGACTATCTCATTACAAACAGTCCCGACGTGAGAGGCATTGACGTGGCACTGCTTTATCAACCCAGCAGATTCCGTCCCATTCATCGTGAAGACTTGCGTGTGAAGATGGATGAGGGAGAGCGACTCACGCGTGATGTGTTGTTTGTAGAGGGATTGTTGCCTACGTTGGACACACTCACCGTCTTTGTGACGCACTTCCCAAGCAGGCGTGGCGGAAAGCAGGCTACGGATGTGCACCGAAGAAATGCGGCGCTGGTGATACGACAAAAAGTTGACAGCATCCAAAATGCTCGGTCGGGAGCGCTCATCTTAATCATGGGGGATATGAATGATGAAGTGAAAGACGCTTCCCTCAGAGAAACATTGCGGGTTGTTGATGCTGAAGATTACCTTGCTGATGAACGTCTCGCAAAGCATGATGCTCAAATGCTTTGCGACCTTGCTCCACATTGTGAAGAAAACTCTAATGTGAAAGGTACTTACAATTTTCAGGGGACTTGGAGCAAGATTGACCATATTATAGTCTCTTCAGCGTTGCTACGCGCAACGTCTCCCTTACATTGTAGTGACCCCTTCAGTAACATACTCGCTTTTCCCTTTCTGTTGGAGCTTGATGAAACATCCGTTCCCGCTTACTTTCGACCCAGGCGCATGTATAAGGGGAACTTTTATAACGGAGGAATAAGTGACCACTTGCCTTTGTTGGTAGAGATGATTCTCAAGTAATAAGGATATGTGAAATTCAGATTTTTGAACGATACATTCCGAATCCGTAAAAATAAACATCATTGTTCTCTTTTTGAAAACTAATATATGGAATAAAGTTTTTAAATTTGCATTTTGAAATCCAATATGAATTCTGAGAAATGATAGATGAAATTACAATAAAAGACATGCTCGCTTTGTCAAGTCAGTACACTTATGCTTGTGAAGACTTTATTATTGTCAGTGATGCTGAAAGGGTGAAGCAGGGGTTACTCACGGGTAATGGAGAGTATGCGCAAATGATGGATGCGATATTCCTTTTTATAAGAGAAGGAAGAGGCGAGTTTGAAATTAATGGTATCAAACTGAAAGTAAAGGCAGGTGACATTGTGATTTGTAGACCTAACTCCACCTTTCGCCGAGAAATGGAAGTAGATAAGGGGTTGAAGGGCAGTTTTATGGTAGTTTCGCGCCACATGTTGATGGATTGTGTTCCGAATACCCAACGCGTTATTGGCGCATTGTTAAACGTGGACCGCTCTTTCCATGTGCTGACGTTTAGCGAGAAAGAGCAGACCATTTTTAAGCATTATAGCGAAATCTTACGCTTAAAGTTAGAAGACGCTGAGCATGCCTTTCGTGAGGATGTGATTCATCTGCTTGTTAAAGGGATGCTCTGTGAATTGATTGGCGCACACATTTTGGAGGAACTTGCAGAGAAGCAATTTGAAGTGGGGCAGAGCGAAAAACTCTTCTTGCGCTTTATCCAACAATTGGAAACTACGCGTCCGCGTCCGCGCTTTATCAATCATTATGCTTCGGAACTCTGCGTGACAGCCAAGCATCTGTCGGAGGTGTGTAAGAAGGTGTCGGGAAAAACTGCCCTACAATGGATTTCAGAGTTTATAGATAATGACATTCGTTATTACTTGCTCCACACGGATTTGTCAATCAAGGAAATCGTGTTCCAATTGCAATTTCCCAATTCAAGTTTCTTTGGAAAGTATGTGCGTGCTCACTTTGGAAAATCTCCCAGTGAAATCAGGCGTAGTAATAGTGGAAAATAAAAAAGTGAGAGGTCTCTTAAGAGGTCTCTCACTTTCTTTCGTTTATAAGCAATGCAATGTGACCCATTGTATTGCGAAGGTTGATTTCTACACAAGGGTGGAGCAGGTTGACTCCATCTTTTTTAACAATCATAAGGTCCACACCAAGCGGTCCGCAGTAGTTGCCATCAATGATTGCTTGAAGGTGGTGGATGAGGCGCGCGATGCAGGTTTCAACTTTGCTCCAAGGGATGAGGTGGTTAATGCGGTTTTGTAAATCCGATTGCGTGCCTGCAACGTTTCCTAAATAGTTTCCTCCAACAGACGTGTTGAACACGGAGAGTCCTGCGTAGGTAATCGTTCGGTCAGGAAGGGCGTAAAATTCTAAAGCAAAGTCCTGTAAGCGTTCGCAATATTCCTCTATGGCAATCCCACCATATTGCGTAATAATGTTGCGCATGCGGGCATCGGCAGGAATGACGTCGTCTTCTGACTCCACTCGGAAAACGCCTCTGCCACTGCTTGACCACGGAGACTTTGCCATGGCTCTGCCGTAGGTGCGTACGGCTTTCCAAGCATCTTCAATCGTTGTGCACCATGTGGCGCGCCCTGCTAGGGTTTTGTCTTCCGAGGTTAGGCGGTGGAGTAGGGCAATGGCAGTTTCTCTGCTACTCAAACGACGTCGATGTGCGAGTTCTTCATCCGTAGGAAGTAGAGAGTCGGGAATGCCAATGCGGCGAAGGGTGTGGCGCAGATATGCGTTCCATCCCCAGGGTTCTATGCGTGTAATCTTACGGATGAATTTAGGGGTAAGTTCGCGCTTGTAAATATAAAGCAAGGGTTTGTCAGAATCATTAACAACAGGGCGTTCCCGATCATCCGTTAAGAGTATCGCATCCCCCGGACTTGCCCAAAGTTCAGGCAACGTGCAACGTTCCCGCGCAAGCAACATTGCTGCTTTCGTGGGAACGTAATAAGGAGAACCAAAACCAAGAGCCTCATCGTGTGAGGGGTTAAAGATGTGGAGGATCATCTTTAGGGATAGGAGAAATGAGTAAGAAGAAATGAGAAATCGGATGGCGCTCTTCCGCCTGTTTATAGAGGGGAGGAAATCTCTTTGGAGGTGAGGGGTGATAAAAAGATTTAAGAACCTTTTTACTATTCCTTTAAAAATTGTTCAAATGTGCGTTTCGCCACTTCATAACCCTCTTCGTAAAGACGGCGCATCTTTTCCGTATCCTTACAAAGGCGACCCACTTCAAGCGGACGCTCAGGGCGAATGACAAGAATCTTACCCTCGCGTTCCAATCTTTCTACCAACTCCATCTGGGAGTTATACATCTCGTTGCGACGCGAAAGGGTTTTACGCAGTTGGGGATACTTGCGATAAAGAAAGGCGGTGCGGCGGTAGAAACCGGAATTAAAACGGAAACCTGCGTTGCGTGTAAGGACGACTACGTTAAAGTCGTGTCCGCAATCTATGGCGCGTTGAAGCGGTATGCTGTCGGAAATGCCACCGTCAAGCATAGGGACACCGTCAACTTCCACCATCGGACAAATGTAAGGCAAACTGCTCGTTGCACGTGCCAGCGTCAGAATGCGGTCTTCGCTTTCCTTGTCGGTGAAATAGTTAGGTTCGCCCGTAAGGCAGTTTGTCGTTACAATTTCATACGTTGCTGGATTTGCAAAATACGTGTCGTAGTCGTAAGGATAAATTTCTCGTGGCAGGGTATTGTAAAGAAAGTCCATGTCAAGCAGACTGCGCTGCTTGCGCCAATATTTCAAACCCACGTATGAGCGAGTGTACATAATGTCGAGCGTAGATTTACGAGCACGTTCGCGTTGACGACTCATATATGAGAGTCCGTGGCAAGCACCAGCGGAAACACCAACGCCGTATGGCAAATAGATGCCAGCATCGAGCATATAATCTAAAACGCCCGTTGTAAAAACACCACGCATTCCGCCCCCCTCTAACACGAGTCCGGCATTGCGTAGCAGTTCTTTATTCTTATTTAAGGTATGTTCCATCTTCAGGGATTTTTGTGAATTGTGCGAGGCAAAGTTAATTAAATTTGGGTAATTACGATAGTGACATTCTCGTAATTCATTATATTATTGTATCTTTGCAAAGGATTTAAATAAACCTTCTGTCTCCTCTTTTCTTAAGGAAAAGTAGATGGATGGGGAATAAAACTAAAAAGTCATGCTTTTTTCAAAAGAAACATATGTTGAACGCCGTGTTGCGTTGCGCCAATTAGTAGGTGAGGGATTGATTCTCCTTTTCGGTAACAATGATGCGCCGATGAATTATCCTGCCAATGCTTACAAGTTCCGTCAGGACAGTAGTTTCCTTTACTTCTTCGGTCAACACCGCGATGGTCTCGTGGGGGTGATTGACTGCGAAAGCGGTGTGGAAACCCTTGTGGGCGATGAAATTGATATTGACGACATCGTTTGGTACGGTAGTGTGACTTCTGTTGTGGAAATGGCACAGCAGAGTGGTGTTGCCGAAACGGCGCCTATGGCAAAGTTGGCAGAACTCGTTTCTGCAGCAAAGGCGCAGGGTCGAAAGGTGCACTTCTTGCCCCCTTACC
>CALCUV010000273.1 GCA_937906765.1 uncultured Prevotella sp. | reverse complement strand
GTGATGTCTCCCGTGCTGAGGGGTTGGTAAAAGAGTCGCGCCGTGGGGCGGTCCTTTTGCACCTTTGCCGAAAGCGTGTAGGAGAAACCATTTTCGTATTCGCGGGTGTAGGCTGTGCGCCAATATTCCGTGTAGAGCATGTGCTCCACGGGGGTCCACTTGAAGGAGGTGAAGACATTGTCCTTGTCGGTGGTCATGAACTTATCGGAGGGCGAAACAACGTCGTTGTAGTAGCCCACCGAGATTTTGTTGTAAGGATATTCGTGGGGCAGGTAGGCCTTAGGGATAAAGCTGTACGTAAGTTCCCCACTTCCCTTCCAGCAATGGTCATCGATGCCATAGGCAGCATATCCCTTGAAAAAGAGGTTGGGATGGAGATTGGCCGTCGTTTGGAACGACCCACGGAGGCGGTAACCTTCAACGAAGTTTTGCGAGAAAATCGTGTTGATAGGACCTATGTCGAGTTTTGAAGGCTTCTTGGGGTCAGTGCTCGTTTCTACGAAATTTTCCACAAAGGCCTTGATGATCCAGATAAAGGGACGGTAGCCCTTGACTTGCTGCATTTTCTCAACGAAAGAACCCATGTCTTCTTCGGAATCCGTAAGGGCTTCGGTGCGTCGAGACTCCCAAAATTCTGCGCTTTGAACGCGGGCGTTGTAATCCATACGTTGGTTGCCCATGAAGTCAAACTCTTGGTCGGCGATGGGTGCGAAATCAATTTTGGAGTATTCCGTGCTGCGCTTAATCTGAACGCTTTGCGTGCCTTCGATAAGGCTGAGTTCGAGAATCATGTGGTCGCGCGCCAAGGTCTGTTCTCCCGTGGAGAGGGTCTCAAACTCCTGAATCACGCGCATGGTTTCGACAAAGTTGATGTCGGAACGCTTGGGAATGGTCAAGTCAGCGCGGTGCACACGATAGGTGGAGTCCGCAAGGATGTAGAGATGGCCCGAAAAACCAAAGTCCTGCGGATTGTTGGGCGTGAAATTCACGTCAATGCAACGCTGACCGTCAATGTTGAGTGTGTCAGTGAGGAAGTAGCGATAGAACCCAATGGCATGGTCAGTGGATAGCGGACTGATGAAAGGGTATTGCAGGAGGCGCACACGGTCATCGTTGATATTCACCGTAGTAAAGCAGTCCTGAAGCATCGTGTTGAGGATGTCGCCTGTGGCAAAGATGTCATTAATGCCGTTGGTGCGCTGTCCCATTACGATTTCCTTCTTCGTGTCCGTTGATTTGCGGTAGATTTCTCGCACCACGCTTTCATCCACAGAGATGGGCAAGATGCGCTTTCCCGTATAGTTGCACGTCTCTACGTGGTCAAGGAGAAAGGGATTCTTCTTCACCCACTCCCAATCCGTCATGTTGGGGGTAATATTGTTGAGCGAAAGGACAAGCTTGTTATACTTCTCCAGACTGTAGAAGTCGTGCCCCCGGAGTGCGTCCATGTTTTTGCGGGCAATGACCTTCTTCATCAACTCTACGGCAGGGTTGTTCTTACGACTGTAACGCTGCTTCTTCCCAACGACTGTTGCCGTTTCAAGCGAGGTTTCCACCTCCTCAAGCATCACATCCAGCGTGCGGGCACGCTTTGGGGTGAATGTCTTCGTGTTATATCCGATGAAGGAAAAGGTGAGTTCGCCCGTCTTAAAGGGTATGGAGTAACGCCCTTGCTCATTGGTTTGCACAGCACGCTCTCCCTTGTAATAGACATTCACATAGGGCAATGGTTCCCCCGTCCGCGCATCAGTGACTGTGCCGGAAATCTTCTGGGCTAAGATGCTCAGGGAGCAGGTTAGGAGAAGGAGGTATGTAAGGGAGAAACGCATTTTTAGGGAAATGAGAAAGGAGAAATGAGAAAGGAGAAATGCCTTGCGGGGTGTGGTAAGCAATGAGGAAAGGATTATAAAGTTGGGTTTAAGGAGAATAGAAGTAAGAACAACCCGCATAGTTATTTCTCCTTTCTCCTTTCTCCTTTCTCCTTTTTTTAGTCGAGTTCTTCATCCGCCTCAAATCCGCCCATCGTGCGGATAGCATTTTTGAGGAGAATGTATTGCTGGAAAAGGTCGTGGATAGGTTCTTCCTTTTCCACGTAATTGTGCATGGGGCTCTTGAGGTAGAAACTCATCCAAGTCTGAATGCCGCTCCATCCAGCGCGAAGGGCGAGGTCGGCACAGAGTACGAGGTCGAGCATTAAGGGAGCTGCGAGGATGCTGTCGCGACAAAGGAAATCGACTTTTATTTGCATGCCGTAGTCTTTGCCCATCCATCCGAAGATGTCAAGATTGTCCCATCCCTCCTTGGCATCGCCACGAGGGGGATAGTAATTGATGCGCACCTTGTGGAAGATGTCGCCATAGAGTTCGGGTTGTTCGTCCGCCTTAAGAATGGTGTCGATAACGCCAAGTTTTGAGACCTCCTTGGTTTTGAAGTTTTCAGGCGCATCGAGTACCTCACCGTCGCGATTGCCCAAGATATTGGTGGAGAACCATCCCGAAAGACCGAGACAACGTGTGCGAAGCATGGGCGAAAGTACCGTCTTCATGAGCGTCTGTCCCGTCTTGAAGTCCTTACCTGCGATAGGCACATTTTGCTGTTTCGCAAAGTCCCACATGGCAGGGATGTCGATGCACAAGTTAGGCGCACCCATCACGAAGGGAGCACCTTCGGCAATGGCAGCATAGGCGTAGCACATTGAGGGCGAGATGTTCTCGCAATCGTTTGCCTTCATGGCTGCCTCAAGGTCGGCAAGGTTTTTGTGAACTTCCTCATTGTAGGGGATGTACTTCTCCGTAGAAGCCGCCCAAATCACTACGGCACGGTCGCATCCGCGTTCCGCCTTAAAGTTACGGATGTCGGCGCGGAGTTGTTCCACCAATTCCCAACGCGTTCCCTGCTTGACATTGTCGCCTTGGAGACGCGTTACGAAATTCTTGTCAAAAGCTGCCGTGAGTGGCTTAATGGCCTCCAACTCTTCGCGAACGGGGTCGATGTCTCTCTGTTTGAGCACATCAGCATGGAGAGCCGCTTGATAGGCATTCTCTTCAAAAATGTCCCACGCCGCAAATTCCAAACTTTGCATGGGTGCGACGGGAACAATTTCCTTAATCTTCTTATATTGCTTGGCTTCGCCACGCCCCACTCGGATTTTAGCCATTTCGATTACCGAACCTCCGGGCACGGAAAGACCTTTGCGGTACATGAGTGTGCCGGTGATAAACGTTGTTGTTACTGCGCCGAGTCCAACACTCATTACGGCGAGTTTACCTGTTGCTTCTTTCATATCGCGATTGAATTTTATGACTTGAGGTAAGGATGATTTAGCGCCCCCAATGTCTTTGAGGCGTTAAAAGTCCTTAGAAAATGCTGAATATCTGCAAAATTAGGAAAACTTTATCTAATCTTATGGTTCCTACATTATTTAACATTCACTTTCCGCCATTGTGAACTTTCTTTTTGTTCCCGATTTTCATCAGTGCGAGTCCGATAATCACGCAAACGAGTTCGCGAAGGCGGATTAAGAGTCCGAGCGACACCCCTACGCCTGCCGAAAGCGCCAGTCCGCCAGTTGCCATCGCAAATCCGCCTTCCCTGCCGCCCAGTTGCATCGGCAGGAAAAAGAGGGCATTAGCAAAAAGCGAGGTGAAACCTAAGATGAGGATGCAGGTGACAAAGTTGACTTCAACACTGAAAATGTTGAGGAAGAAAAGGATTTCTGCACACGAGACAATGCGTGCAAGGAGTTCGCTACAGAGGGAGAAATAAAATGTTGTTGGGCGTGTGGCGTGAAGTGCCGCTATTTGGCGGTCGATGTTTTCAAGCGTGGTGCGTTGCGTCTCTATAAAGCGCGACGCCCACCCTTTCACGAAGGGCACTTTCGTAAGCCCTCGGAGCAGCAGGAGCGTAACCCCCTTGCGATACCCTCGCATGAAGAAGTAAATGGCTGTCATGCAGATGCCTGTGATGAACACAAGGAGCAGGGCCATTGGCAGATGGAGTTGCGAGTGGTAATAAATGACGTACAAGACTACTGAAAGGAGCCAAAACCAAAAGTGAGAGAAGATATGCATCATTACGTAGAGCAGCGTGCTTGACGTGGCGCGCTCAATGCCTACGTAAGGTTTTAGTTCCATTATTCTGTAGGGTTCTCCGCCCATAAGACCGACGGGCGTGACACAGTTGAGCGAAAATCCCGTAATCGTAAATTTCAACACACGCCAATAAGGGATGCGCCTGGGGCAATCGCCGTCGTGAATAATGGCGCTCCAACCGAGGGCGTTAATCATATAGACACCTAACCACAACAAACAGGCAAAAGCAAACCAGCGACCGGCACGCATGATGTTGTCAGTGATGCTTTCGAGTGTCATGTCGAAACTGATGACCATGATGACAACGCTAAGGATGCCAAGAAGGAAAAATATGTTGCGAATGCGGGTGGACATAACGGGGAAAATGAGGGGCGGGATAGACTCAACCGGTGTAAAGACTCTTTTGCGGAGTTTTGTTTGTATTAGAATTTAAAAAGTATTACTTATTGTAGCGCGGAAAATACTTATTGTTTCGCCTTCTTTAGAAAGTTGAATCAGAGAGCGTTATCAAATTTGCTCAACAGCCATCATGAATTCCATCAAGATATAGTAACGAAGGGTTTTTCCGGTAGCAATGCTGAGGAAAGAGTGGAACGCATTGAGGCGCAAGTAGCCCATGGCTATCGTTGTGACACTGCCGAAGATGGGAATCCATGACAGGAGTCCCGCCCAGTGACCGTAGCGCTTGACTTGCTGGATGCCCTTGTTGAGTTTTTTTGGCGGTAACCTCAGATACTTATGAATCCATTCTTCATTGCCTTGGCGCCCCACAAAATAGTTAAACATCCCCCCTAAAATGTTACCTATTGACGCACAAATGAATAGTTCGAAGGAGGGGACGCCTGTGGCAATCAGGGTAACCATAACTGCTTCTGACGAAAAGGGAATGAAACTTCCGGCCAAGAATGCTGCGATAAACATTCCGGGCAAACCCCATTCTATGAGAAGATTAATGATACTATCCATGCTGTTTGGAAATTAAAAATGAGTAATAAGATGAGGCCGATGAGTGATAACCAGAAAATTGTGGTTGCCATCCAGCCGCGCGTGAGGGTGAAATAATGAGCAATGAGGGGAGCGCCGTTGGCGATGAGCAGGAGCAACCACGTCCAGCGCCATTCGGGGAAAAGGAGGAGTAGGAGCAGGAGACCGCCTTGTGTGAGGTCCATCACATAAAGGAACATGCGCACGCGGATTTTGTCAAGGTAGGAGGTTTGTGCCTGATGCGTGATGGCGATGATGGAGAGAAGCATGATGCAAGTGGCGCTGACCAGGAATTGCCATTCTTCGGGGGGGAGGGTTAAGGGAGTGGCGATATAGACAGTCTCCCAATAGGTCATGTCAATGTGAGTGGCGGTGTGCCAAAACTCAGTTACGCCTTCGGAAAGCAGGGTGAAGTCCCAGGTGGCCACACTCCATAGCGCAACTCCCACAATGGGGAGCAACACACCAATACACGCTGCGCCCAAACTGCGAGGCGTGAGCGAACGTAAGTGGAGGCTGCAACAGAACAAGAGCAGGGGGAGCAACCAAATGACCTGTGGCACCACTAAACTCGCCAGTCCCAACAGAAGAAAGGCATGAAAGAGGCGTGACTCGGGATGGCGCTCTTGGTAAGAGGTGAACAGATTGGCATAAGCGAGCAACAGGGCCGGCGGCAACAGACTGGCAAGCGAAAACTCATGAAGCAGTGGCACGCAGGTGAGCGTCAGGAAGAACGTAGTGCTCACCATTTGCGAGCGTTCGCGAAGCAATTGCAACCGAGCGTTCGTCTCAAACCACCCATAGGCGGTAAGTATGCCCACAAACCAACCTCCCCAAAGCAGAAGGTTGCCTGCTTCGGGGAGTATCCATAGCAAACTTCCCATGACTAAGGCTATGGGAAGAAGCATTGTATTTGTGGTAATCGCTTTTCTCATTCTTATATAGTTCCTATAGTCGCTATAGTTCCTATAAATTATAAGGTGTTACTAAAGGTCCTGACCGATGTCGCGACGATAGTACTTGCCGGTGTACTGAATCTGTTCGGTGCCCTTCATAGACTTAGCAAGCGCCTCGGCCTTGTCTTTACCATAAGAACTTACGGCAATGACGCGACCGCCTGCCGTTACGAGTTGACCATCCTTCATGGCAGTGCCAGCATGAAAGACTACACTGCCTTCAACATCAGCACCCGTGATGGCAAAACCCTTTTCGTAATCCTGGGGATAACCACCGCTGACGCACATCACGCAAACCGCTGCTCGTTCGTCAAACTCGATGGTCTTTTCGTCAAGATTACCTGCTGCTACACCTTCGAGAAGGTCAACGAGGTCGCTCTTGATGCGCAACATGACGCTTTCAGTTTCGGGGTCTCCCATACGGCAGTTGTATTCAATGACTTTGGGTTGACCGTCGCAGTTGATGAGGCCGAAGAAAATGAAACCCTTGTACACGATTCCCTCAGATGCGAGTCCTTCAACGGTGGGGCGGATGATTTGTTCGTCAACAATTTTCATCCATTCGGGAGTTGCGAAGGGCACTGGGGTAACTGAGCCCATGCCTCCGGTATTTAATCCCTTGTCACCCTCACCAATGCGCTTGTAGTCCTTAGCTTCGGGAAGAATCTTGTAATTCTTGCCGTCGGTAAGCACAAATACAGAGCACTCGATGCCTGAGAGGAATTCTTCAATCACTACGCGAGAAGAGGCATTGCCGAACATACCGCCGAGCATACTGCGGAGTTCCTTCTGTGCTTCTTCAAGGGTGTCGAGAATGAGTACGCCCTTACCCGCGCAGAGACCATCAGCCTTGAGCACGTAAGGCGCTTTGAGGGTTTCGAGGAACTTGCAACCTTCTTCAACTTGTGTGCCGTCGAAAGTGGCGTAGGCTGCTGTGGGAATGCCGTGGCGCATCATGAATGCCTTAGCAAAGTCCTTAGAACCTTCAAGCACGGCGCCCGCCTTCGAAGGACCGATTACGGGAATGTGCTTTACGGCGTCGTTAGCAAGGAAGTAGTCGTAGATACCCTTTACGAGGGGATCTTCAGGACCTACTACAACCATATCAATGCCTTCCTTCACGGCGAAAGCGGCAATGCCGTCGAAGTCGTCGGCTTTGAGAGCGGGCACATTCTCACCTACGCTAGCAGTACCAGCATTACCGGGAGCGATAAAGAGTTTTTCAACTTTGCTGCTCTGAGCAATTTTCCAGGCAAGGGCATGTTCGCGACCGCCACTGCCGAGCAAGAGGATTTTCATAAGTTTGAGGTTATGAGGTTTGAGGTTGTGAGATGGGAGTATAAGTCCCGGATGGCGCTCTCCCCCTGTTCATAGGGGGAGGGGACCACCTTGTGGTGAGGGGG
>CALCUV010000272.1 GCA_937906765.1 uncultured Prevotella sp. | reverse complement strand
CTACTGCTGCGCTATAAGCTGAACCGCGGGGACAAATGGTCTTGGGCGTACCGAATGTAGCACCTTCGTCCGTAGAAAGGGCGATGCTTACGTTGCGACGGCTGCTGTGGTTAGGAAGGGTTTGGAATGCTATGTTCCAGGGATTGCCTTCGAGAGTTGAACACCATACCATGTATTCACCGTCACAGGCGTTGCCCGAGATACCCGTTGTGAAGCGCGTCTGTGAGGGGTTGTGCCATGTTTCACCATCGTTAGACGTGTAGTTGTAGTAGTTGTAACCACTTGCACGTACGCTGATAGCGAGGTCGCCGTTGTTGCGTTCCAAAGTCTTGGGTTCGTCGGCAGACTTTGTACCGCTCGTACCACTGACGTACCAACTCTGACCACCGTCCTTACTCATGAAGAAGTAGAAGTTCTGGCTGTTATCTGCTTCACGGTTTACGAAGCTTGAAACGAGCGTACCGTCGCGCTTTTGAAGTGCCGCACCTGAACCTGAGAAACCGCTCTTCCAAGTCTGTGTCTTGGGGTTGTCGCAGTTAGCACCAAAGAGGTCATCGGTATGGTCAACGGGAGTTTCCCAAGTCAAACCGCCGTCGTGGCTGGTAATAGTCTTCCAACGGGGAGGTTCTTGCGCCGTGCCGGCAAAGAAGCCGTGACCGTAAGTGCCCGCACTGGTCATGATACCAATGATATCGCCGTTGTCGCGGTTGGTTACGATAGAAGCATCGCCGTGGCCGTAGTTGCCACCCGTTTCTGCAGTACCCGCAACTGTTACGGGGTCGCTCCAGGTCTTACCATTATCTTCAGAGTATTGTGCTACGAGGTAGCAGTGTGAGGGAAGGTCAGAATTGTGTTGCTTGCGGTCGTCGGTAAGTGTGACGAGGCGCTTGCCGTCCTTAGTTACTGTGATTGAAGGAATGCGGTAATAGCGTGAACCCTTGTCCATAGGCATGAGCACAGCACCTTCCGAGAGAAAAATAGTAGCGCTGTATTCGGGGTTGCCGTTTTCTTCAGCAATGTCATTGCCGTCGATGGTGTAGGCGGTGATGGCAGCGTCAACAAGGTTACCTTCCTTCGCAGTTTCAGCGATGTCGTAAGTAATCCAGAGGTAGTGACTGCCGGGCTCAAGCACCTTGCTGCCAGTAATGGTGAATGTGCCGTCTTCGGCAAGCGTAACAGTTTCACCAAACTGAGCGCCATTTTCTTCACGCCAAGTCATCTTCTGTTCGGGATCCACGAAAAGTTCGCGCTCATTGGTAGCAAAGTAAGCCTTGACATTGGTAATGTCGTCTTTGTCAGTACCCGTAAACGCACCCTTTACGCCTTGGAAAGTTACATCACCTTGGAGTCCTCCGATGCGGAGTGTAGAGCGGAGGATGGCTTGGTTGGTGTTGCCCATACCCGTGCTGATCTTACCCTGCTCTACCTTTGTGAATGCCAATTCGGCTTCAGCGTTGGTCACATCTACTTCGTCAAACTTCCAGAGTGAGGCATTACCTGCCGCTGCACCCCAGCGCACGATGACCTTATTGTCGCTCTGAGCGTGGAGTTCTACAGCTTCATCCTTGATAATGTAGAAGTCGAAGGCCTTTTCAATGGTGTAAATATAGTTGGGTTCATCGACGACACCAAAAGAGGTTGCGTTACCCGTGCCGTTACCCGCTTTGCCGAAGTATTCACCTCGATAGTTCTTGATAGCGAGTTTGCCATCCTTTTCCCAGAAACTCCAAATGCGCTCACTACTGAAAGCCTTGTCGCCAAAGCGCAATTTGCCCGCATCGTCATCCATGTAAATAACCTTACCGGCGCAGTAACTTTGTGTAGAGGCACTTGTGATGTAGTACCAGTGCTCGTTGCCCTCGGTGCTAATCTTGGCTTCTTCAAGAACGTCTAATTTAACCTTTACGGTGAAGTCCGTAAGCACAACGCCACTGCCGTTACTACCTGAAAGGACAAATGAAACGGAACCCGTCTTCAAGTTCTTGCCGTTAAGCGTGCGTGCCGTAGTAGAAGTGCTATAGGCAGCTCCGTTGTCCATGGTCAAGTCAAGAGCAGTAGTGTGACCGTTGTTGGCAAATGTGAAACTATAATCCGTAATCACATAACCGCTGGGAGCATAAAGAGTGTAGGTAGAACGGCCTGTAGAACCCGTCATGAGTTGCACATTGTTGCCGTGCCAGTTCATGTTGTTGGGATCACCACTGGTAAACAAAAGCTGAGGCTCAATAGTGCTCTTCCAAGTGTTGTTCCAACTTTGGTTGGCTGCCCCATTCTTGTGATAGAGGTTACCATTTTCCTTATCAACAACGTAGTTGAGTTCGGTAGGAATTTCTTCTTCACCCTCTTCTCCTTCGGCAGCTTCCTTGTACTTGATAACCAACTTGGTCATCATGATACCTTTCGTACCGTCAGTGCCTTCGCCCACCTTAAGTGTGATAGTGCGCGTAGAGAGACCGTTTGCTTTGACAGTTTGTGCCGTGCTAGTTTGAGCGGGACTTGTTGCTGTGCCGTCGGCAGTAGTGTAGGTGAATGTTCCGTTGAAACCACCGGCTTCTAAAGTAGTCAATTCATAACCCGTAATCAAGAAGTCTGCGGGTAAAGAGATGGTGTAAGAATATCCCGTCTGCAACCAAGGACGCTTCTGCGACCAACCCATGTTGTTGACTGCATTATTGGTGCTTGCAACTGTTACAGCAGGCGTTGTGTTTGTTACAAATTTACCATACCAACCGTCAGAACTGGGTACATTCTTTGTCCAAGTAGAAGCACCATTGGCAAATTGGTCAATGCCTAATATCAACGTCAATTCGTCGGCACTGGGGAGTTCGTCGGGTTCGCCAGCGAGTTCAATTAAGTATTGACAACCTGAGTCTGCGCGGTCCTTACCTGATTCTCCTTCGCTCCAATTGTAAACTTTAAACGATTGGCCAGAACCTGTCTGATTTAACTGAACCTTGCCACTGCTGATGATGAAGAGCCCAGGAGTGTTGCAGTAACTTAATTCCCAACCCGCAGTAGGTTGTGTTGCAGAGGTTGAAATCTGTGAGTTGTAGGCTGCTGTCGGGGCAATATAAGAACCGTCGTGGCGGTTGATGATGTCCAACTTACCATCTGTGCGCGCCACAAACTTCCACATGCCTGTAGCATAGTTGTGGAGGTCTTCACCCATGACTCCAGCGCCAGAACCCGTGCTTGTAAGGTACTTGTTACCACGTCCGGGGGTACTCAACTTGTACCATACTTCAGCGTCAGTGGTGCTGTAAGTAGGCATAGAAAGGGCGCCGTTGAGAATAGCATTGAGTTCGCCAGCAAAAGCAGTAACTTCGTCGGCAGTGATGTTGTTCTTTTCCAAAAGCGTATTGGCTTCAGCAACCTTTGTGTCGAAGGCAGCCATTGCAGTTTCATTATACTGACCTGCAGCATTACCACGCTGTGCAACGAGACCGCGAGCAATAACTTGCGTCAACTGGTTGCGAAGTCCTGCTTGTGCATAGCGCACTTCAGCGTCAGCTTCAGCCGTTACGTTGTAAGTGTCGCCGGGGAAGTCTGCAAGCAGAGCTGTCTTCATCAAATTCGCAATCTTTACATAAGCCAAACCGCCAATGTAGTCGTTTGAAAAGACGTACTTTGAGTTTACGGCTCCGTCGTTGAGCATCGGAGTGTAAGTGTCAACAAAGCGGATGTTGCCCGTTGCGATAGACTTCATGTAAGCATTCAATTCCGCAATGCGCGTGTTGTGACCGGCATTGTTGCGGGGGCAAATCGCCATCAAGTAAATCTTTGATGTGGGCGACTTTTCAGCAATCTTATCAACAAGCGCCTTGTAGTTAGTCTTTATAGTAGCAATATCTGTAGAACCTGTGCAGTCTGCAGTACCTGTGTAAAGGAAAATTGCCTTGGCATCCGCCTTCGCGACGCCTTCTACTGTAGCATAAGTAGCATCAACAATCTTGCTTGTTGTAGCGATGTCACCGCTATTGTTCCAACCCGTACCGCGGTTCTTCACGTTGGGATTGCCAAGAAACTCCTGCCATTCGCCGTTCTTCACAAAAGCATCACCAAAGACGAGCACGTCGTTACTCTTAATGGGGAGACAGCTGAAGTAAGTGGCACGCATACCGTGAGAACCACCAAGTCCGCCCGCGTTCTGAACGGTGAGTGTGTTTTCGGGATACACGCAAGATACGGTGTAGTCTTCGTCCTCTTCGAGATATTGGCAGATGGTTGATGCCCACACTTGGTAAGCACCTGCCGTGAGGTGGAGGTTGTCGTAACTCCAAGCGCCGCCGTTTGCTACGCCAGCGAGTTTGTCGTAGAGGTCAATGTAAGTGACGTTCTCTGTCTCTTCTGCATACGCCTTGGTGAGTTCATTCGCCTTGAGCCAAGTTGCCTCAACACGGTTACCCGTCTTGTTTTTCAAGATGCTGTAGAGGTAAATCTTAGTCTGCGGGGAACGTGCATGGATACGCATAACGATGCTCTTCACATACGCCAACACTTGTTCGGGACTGAAGTTCAAACCGCCCGAAGTAGCGATGTCGTTTGTACCAATCATCATAAACACCTTCTTAGGTTTGCCGTTGATGTACGACTCAAGGTTGTCGCTCTGCTCCGTAGAGTAGGTTCCAGAGTTACCTCGGTTCACGATGGGGAGATACTCACCCGTGTTAGTTACAAAAACTTCGGGCCAACAGTGCATATCGGTAATACTGTTACCGATAAACAAGATGTTGTCGCTGGTTACAGATAGGGCTTTGAAACTATCATAACGATGGTTTCTGAAAGGCCCATCGGCAAGGACCGTTGTTACTGCACATAGCAAAGCAACGATGAATGTCGAGATTCTTTTCATAAAAATAATATGGATTAAAGTGATTTTTATTGCATTGTAGAGCAAGCAAGATGACCGTCTTAGAGGCGCTAAGACGCCATCTTGCCTTTGCAAAAATACATATAAAATTTGGAATATTTTATATAAAAAAGCTAATACAAAAAAATCAGTGCTTTACGCCCATCTTCCTCTGTTTTTCAGGGTATTTTTTCCAACTGACAGGTTCTTGATTTTCCTAAAAAGTTGAGCGGTCAAAACAGAAATAGACATTGTGATTCTAAAGATACTAATTCGGCACCGAGTTAGTAACTTTATCGCTCGAGTTTAAGAGTTTGTAACGCGAG
>CALCUV010000271.1 GCA_937906765.1 uncultured Prevotella sp. | reverse complement strand
ATTCGCACCTAAACGAATTCCTGTATCCTTATCATAGATACTTCCTGCCACCAAATCAACCAACCGGCTTCCACCATCATGTGTTACATTCTTTATACCGTATCTGAAGAAGTAGTAGAGCGCATTGGGAGTTGCTATCTTTATGTCACCTCTCTTTTCGTGTTGGCTGGGATTTTGCGTTACATGCAACTAACCCTTGTTGATGGGAAAAGTGGTAGTCCTACCAGGGTATTGTTGAAGGATCCCTTCATTCAACTCTGTATTATTGGTTGGGTAGGGATGTTTGCAATTATTCTCTATATGTAAAACATAAAAATGGTATAATGAGTATTCTTGAGAATCCCCCAAATAGAGATATTATACTCGTCGCTTTCGACTTTGACGGGACATTAACAACAAAAGATACCTTCCTTGCGTTCGTACGCTTTACGCATGGCCTCCCCCGAATGCTTCTTGGAATTTTGCGCTACTCACCTTGGTTGTTGCTTATGATGATGGGGCGGTATTCAAATGGCAAATTGAAAGAGCGAATTTTTGCTTATTTTTACAGTGGAGTTTCCTACGAACAATTCGTGCAGTGGGGAAAGGACTTCTCCCACAAGGCAAAATCTATGCTGAATACTTCTATGCTCAAAAGGTTGCAGGGGCATGCTTCCGAGGGGCATACCCTATGCGTTGTAAGTGCAAGTATGGATGAATGGGTGCGCCCGATCTGCTTAAACTTAGGAGTGGATGAGGTCATTGCTACACGTGTAGAAGTTTCTTCCGAAGGCAAACTGACAGGGCGCTTTAGTTCTCCAAATTGCTACGGCGCCCAAAAGGTGGAACGCCTGCTTGAAGTCTATCCAAAGGGTAGTATAAGCTATTTATATGCTTATGGGGATAGTCAAGGAGATAAGGAATTACTTGAATTTGCAGATGAGGGCTTTTATTTGGGGCATTAAATTAGAGGGCTAAATATAAAGGGTGTGTCAAAATATGAATTTTGGCACACCCTTTTAAGATTTATATGAATGTATGAGAAATTATTGCTGTCCGGTAAACATATTTGATATCACAGAAAAAAGCTGAATTCCATGTTTGGAGTTCAGCTTCTTTTTTGTTTCTTTGTTTTCACCACAAAAACATTATTGAAACATGGTCAAAAGTACATTTTTTTACCGGACGCCGGTGTATACACAGGTAATAAATTTGCTTGACAAGGCAAAAATTAAGCAATTGAGTCGTCAAACTATCGGTAGTGAGAAGTATGTAAAGCGTCTTGACGGGTGGACTCACCTCATCATCATGCTTTTCGGCGTCTTGCGTCACTATGATTCTTTGCGGGAACTTGAGATTGGCATGAAGGCAGAGATAAATAAACTCAACCATTTGGGTATTGATTACGTAGTTCGACGCAGCACATTGGCAGAAGCCAACCAACGCCGTCCTCAAGAGTTTTTTGCGAGTGTCTATGCCTCCTTGTTAGAGCAATATGCCCCCTTTTTAGCGGACAGCTGAAATAAAGGGGCTGAAAAGGACTGGGAAAGAGCGCTCTATATGATGGATTCAACCACCATTACGCTTTTCGACAACCTATTAAAGGGCGTTGGGAGACATCCGAAGAGCGGTAAGAAGAAAGGAGGTATGAAGGTGCATACTGTAATGAAGTATCATGTGGGCGTACCGATGGTTGTACAACTCACCTCTGCGGCAAAACATGACCATTACTTATTGAAAGAAGTGCATCTACCCCAAAACTCAACGCTTGCCATGGATAGAGCATACATTGATTATGCACAATTTCAAAGACTTACAGAAGAAGGGGTGTGTTATGTAACCAAAATGAAGAAGAATCTCAAGTACAAAGAACTCTCTTCTGTTGCTTACGTAAGTAAAGACGGATTGGTTACTCATACAGATATGCACATTTTGTTTGAGAAGGGCGAACTTAAACATGAAGCAAGAAGGGTGGAACTATGGAGCAACAATTCTAAGAAGTCTGTGGTGTTATTGACCAATAACTTTGAATTATCTGTTGAGGATCTTGAGGAAATTTACAAACGCAGATGGGCTATAGAAACACTATATAAACAACTCAAGCAAAACTTTCCACTTCATTTCTTTTATGGCGATAGTATCAATGCCATTCAGATTCAAACCTGGACGGTATTAATTGCAAATTTACTCTGTACGATAATCAGTAGAAAGTTAAAACGACAGGTATCCTTCTCACAAATCGTAACACTCATAAGGATGACACTGATGTATTACGTAGATCTTATCTCATTCTTGGAAAATCCGAACAAAGATGAGTTGAAAATACTCTCAGAGAAGGAGATTTCACCTCATATACAATTGCTATTATTTGAGTAAGGGGGCTTACTTTTCAAAAATAATATCCACATCACCATTTTATCGGGGATGTGGATACATAAAGTGTGCTTTTTCGAAGTTTACCAGACAGCAATACCTTAAAAATAGCAGTAGTGGTATTTTTTTTACCAAGGCTTGGTATTTTTTCTACCAGTAGTGGTACTTAAAATACCAGGCCTTGGTACAAAACTTTATTCCAATGTATTGCTTCTATATAACAAATTCTTCTGCAAGCATGTTACAGCACTGTATTGTTTGTATTTAGGCAACGTAGAAAATTTTGTAAATCACTTTCGTAATGCCCCCGTAAGAGGGCAATGCTCGCATAACTACCAGTTGTTATATCTCATTTTTGTTTGCCTTTGGGCAATCTTCTATCAATCCACTACCTACGGCATAAATGGTGACGCAAATGAGAATCCCAATCATGGGATTGGAGAATAGGGAGGGGATGAATGCCAACCCGATAAGACCAAAGGCAGCCGTGATTTCAGAGAGGATAATGCCCTTGCGGTAATCCAAATTCTTAAACTTGGCACAAAGCAAGTCTGTGATTAGTTGAACGATGTAAAACACCGCAGGGATGAGTGCCAAACTGGCTATCGAAACTTTGTACTCATGGTGAAAAGCAATAAAGAGTAGCGGCGTGAAATTCGCCACAATGGCTTGAGTTACAAATCCGAGGTAACACGCCAACTTCGTCTTGCTATAGTCTTTCGTGGTAGTCATAATAATATTTACATGAGCTTCAGCGTGGAGTCGTTTCTCAATCCAAAGATTTTTCATGCGTCCACAAAGATAATAATATCCGTAGATATGTACACTTTCAAAACTTTTCTGTTTACCCAAAAAGTCATACTTTTGCAAATATACGAATGTGGGGTGTGTAATTTGTGCCCCCGAAACAAAAGGAATAACGTTATGGAGTACTCAAGAATATACTCTCGTGCCTTGTGCCTGCTTATTTGCGTAAGCATGATGATGTTTGTGCCCCAGAAGGGAAAGGCGGATGATGGCAAGCGCAAGAAGGTGGCGCTTGTGTTGAGTGGTGGCGGTGCGAAAGGGGCGGCGCATATTGGTGCGATTAAGGTGATTGAAGAGGCGGGTGTGCCCGTAGATATGGTGGTGGGTACGAGTATCGGCGCTATTGTTGGTGGTTTGTATGCTATTGGTTATACCCCCGAGCAGTTGGATAGTATGGTGCGCAGGTTGGAGTGGGATGTGTTGTTGAGCGACCGTGTGAGAGCCCCCAAGCGAAGCCTTATGGAGCGTGAGCAGGCGGAGCGCTATTTGTTGAGTGTGCCTCTGCATCGCAAGCATCCTAAGGTGAGTGGGTTGATTAACGGAGAAAATCTCAACACGCTTTTTTCCGAACTCACCGTAGGGTATCACGGAGCGTTGGATTTTGATAGTTTACCTCGTCCCTTTGCTTGTATTGCTACGGAGATGCAAACGGGGCGTGAGCATATCTTCAGGAGTGGCGACCTGCCCACAGCAATAAGGGCGAGCATGGCATTCCCTGGGGTGTTTGCTCCCGTGTTGCTCGATAGTA
The DNA here is from genome assembly GCA_937906765.1 of uncultured Prevotella sp. Taxonomy (GTDB): domain Bacteria; phylum Bacteroidota; class Bacteroidia; order Bacteroidales; family Bacteroidaceae; genus Alloprevotella. The sequence goes on along the minus strand of CALCUV010000271.1, from coordinate 9,415 downwards.
TGGTATTGCTCGATGGCGGTATGCGCAACAATTATCCCGCCGATGTGGCACGTGCGATGGGCGCGGACGTTGTGATCGGCGTGAGTGTGCAAGAAAAGTTGCAAACGGGTGACGACTTGTCAAACATGTCGGACTTGCTGATGCGCGTGATGAGTTTTATGTCGCAAGACAAATTAGAGGAGAACATCGACCTTACGGATGTGTTTATCCATGTAGATACCCATCCATACACCACGATGAGTTTCTCACACGAAGCGGTAGATTCGTTGCTCATCATTGGCGAGCATACGGCACGACAGCACTTTGATGCCCTTCAAGCCTTGCGCGCGAAAATAGGGTTGAAATCCGATGAGCGTGTAACGCCTCCCGAACCCTATACTTCGTATGCCACAGGGCAGGGAATCATTTTTAATAAAATCACTTTCTCGGGCACTACGCCCAGCGAGGAACGGCATTTGCTGAAGCGTTCTCGCCTTAAGGAGGGTCAATACGGCACATTGAGTCAGATAGAAACGGCGGTGGCGATCATGCGTGATGAATTGGCGTATGCCGATGTTACTTACCAGTTGTATAATGAGGGGGATGGTCATAGATTGCACTTCTCTTTCCAAAGAAAGAAGGAGGTGAACCTCAATGTGGGTGCGCGCTTTGATACGGAGGAGATAGCCTCGGTGATGCTCAATGCCAGTTTGCGCTTTGACACTCCCATCCCTTCACGCCTCTCGCTCACGGGCAGGGTGGGGAAGCGCTACTTGGGGCGCATTGATTACCGCCTGACGCCAGGGTTGATGAAGCACGTTAATTGCTCCTATCAGTATTATCATGGCGATTGCGACATCTTTCAGAAGGGTGATCGCTTGCTGAATGCTACCTACGACCGACATACGGTGGAGGTGAACTATTCCAATGTGTGGTGGCGCAATTTCCGTTACGACCTTGGGATAAGTGCCGATGCCTACACCCAGATTGATTTGCTCACGGTTCCCACGGCTACGAACTTACCCATGTTTGAAGATAGTTGGTTTGTAAACTATTTATTCCGCCTTCGCTATAACTCTTATGATAGAAGTTATTTCCCCAGGCGAGGGAGCGTGTTTAGCGCGGGGTATAACTTAGTGACGGATAATTTTTACGGCTATGATGGCAATTCTCCCTTTAGCGTTGTTGAGGCCGCGTGGGAGCGTGTCGTGCGCTTGGGGAGTCGTAGTGTGTTGCAACCCTCCGTGCATGGTAGAGCGGTAATCGGTAAAAATGCCTCGCCGCTCTATTACAATGCCTTGGGAGGTGAGCGTCCAGGGTACTTATTGCCCCACCAGTTACCCTTTGATGGGATAACGCATATAGAGACGGTGGACCGCACGGCGCTTGTGGGAAATCTGAAGTTCCGCCAACGCATTGCGAAGAACCACTATGCCACCCTTTCCGCAAGCATTGCCGTTGCGGGGCACGAAGTGAACACCATCTTCCGCCATGCCCCCATCTACGGAGGTTCCGTGGGGTATGCCTTGGATACGAAACTCGGTCCCTTGCAAGCCCTGTTGGGATATTCTCCTTACACCAAGAAGATGAACTTCTTTGTTAATGCAGGATTCTATTTTTAGGGAAATGTTGGGGAACGTATAAATGAAAAATAGGAGGTACCTTTTCCGTGGGTATCTCCTATTCTTATTTTGTCCTATTCTATAACCTCAAAAATTAGCTTGGATGAGGTTTTTTATAAGTGTGCGTCCGTCCATTTCCCCAACAAAGTCCATGAAGACCATTCCGTAGGTGGCAGGGTGTGGTTGGGTAAGTTGGGCGAGTTCGGCATTTACGATTGAGGCAAATTTTTGAGGACCATCCTCGGGGAGGGCGGTGGCGCTGGAAAAGGTGAAGAACCATTTGTGGGAATGCTTATCTGCATTCATGGATTGCTTCATGTGTGACCATGCAAGGGCGGATTTCTCTTTAGCACTTTCCGCCGTGGGGAATTGGTAGTGGTCTTCAACGGATGCTTCAACCTCATTACCGTGTCTGTCCTTTAGAGTAATCAGACTTGAGGTGTTGTTTTGCCAACCGTGACATTGGGCGCCAGGGAAGTCGGTGAGTAGGTTGTCGCGATGGATCAAAATGATTTTTCCGCGACAAGTGCTGAGTGTGATGTCATTGGAGACGTTGGTTACGAAATATGGAGCGTTTTGGGGTGAGGCAAGACTTTGCGTGAGCAGGTTGGCAAACGCGGTGTTGCTTCCACCTTCCTTTTTTACGAATACGATAAGCGTTTCAGAGGGGTACTCTTCAAGAAAGGTGATGAAAGTAGGGAGCACCTCGGTTTCCCAATACATATCCTGAAACACGATGCTATGGTACACACCGAGGAGATTGTTGTCGCATGCCTTCAGGCGGATGTCAAATCCTCGGACCCCCAGTTCAAGTTGTTCCTCTAAAGTAAGGTCTTGCGTTTGGAAAGCTTCTCCTCCCTCAAGCGCCCCGCTATCGTGAGTGGCAGGAATGGATAGGTGACAGAGCGGGATGGAGTCGGGGAGTTGCTTCATCCATGCTGTAGGAATGGGGTTTTGTGAATGATTGGGGAGGAAGATGAAGAAGGCAAAAAGGAGGGGGAATAGAAGGCGTAGCATAGGGTGGAAATCAATTTGTAATTGCTGCTTGTAGAAGAAGAAAATCCGAATGGCGCTCTCACTATGAATCGTAAGAAAGTACACCATTCGGAAAGGTTAAGCATTGTATATTTATCGTTTCATTGCACGATCCATTTCTCGGCGGTCTTCTTTTTCCTTTATGGAAACACGTTTGTCGTATTCCTTCTTACCACGGCAGAGACCAATAACAAGTTTGGCACGCCCATTCTCGTCGATGTAGAGGCGTAGGGGGACGAGGGTGGAACCAGGCGCTTTTGTTTCGTTCATGAGGTTGTAAATCTCCTTCTTGTTGAGCAGGAGTTTGCGGTCGCGACGGGTGAGGTGGTTGTTGTAACTTCCGAATTCGTATTCGGCGATGTACATATTCTTCACCCATACTTCGGCATTGTGGATGTAGCAGAAGGTATCTACAAGTCCCGCCTTACCGATACGGATGCTCTTGATTTCCGTACCCGTAAGCACAATGCCCGCCGTGTAGCGGTCAATGATGTGATAGTCGTATTCCGCACGGCGATTCTTGATATTTATATTGGTTTTAGGCTTGAGTTTCTTGGACATAACGGGGTGAGGTTCTGAGGGTTAGGTTATGAGGTTATAAGGTTATGAGGTTCTGAAGTTCTGAAGTCCATCCAGAAGGTAGTTGTACTCTGTACTCTGTAAGTTGTACTCTCCCCCAGCATAGTCCTTAAAACCTAAAAGCGAAGCGCCCTTTTAACCTTACAACCTTATTGAATTTCCACAAAATCACTAAGGTGGTCATCTACGTAGCAGGCAATGCGAGCCGTGATGTTTTCTTCATCTTCAATGAAGGCATCGTCAAGGTTGTCGAAGGCGGGATATTGCTCAAAGAGCGCCATGAATTCCTCGTCGGTGCAATCACGGGTGAGTTCCTCTTTGTGCGCATCGTAAAGTTCTTTTGCCTTGTAGATGAGTTTTGAGAAGTCCTTAAGTCCCCAAAGGCGCATGGCCTTGGCAAAGGGATTATCGAAGAAGAAGGGACCATAACCATTGTGAATGAGTTGGATAAACCCACCGTCCATGAGTTCTTCGTGGAGAATGGTATATCCCCAAAGGGTAATTTGGTCGCCGTTGAGTTTTTGGAAGGCTTCCATATTGAGTTCGCCGCCCACACTATCTTTAATAGCGTCGGCAATGCACTTCACGAAGGCGTCCATGCCCTCTTGTGCGGCGATGCGGAGTTGTTCGTCTTTGATTGTAACCATGAGGGAAATGGGAAATGGGAAATGAGAAATGAGAAATGAGAAAGAGACTTGCGCACCTTATAATCCGCATGGTCTTTCTCCTTTTTCCTTTCTCTTTTCTCCTTTAATAATGTTATTGAGAAATGAGAAAGAGGCTTGCACACCTTATGACCCGCATGGTCTTTCTCCTTTCTCCTTTTTCCTTTCTCCTTTAATAACGTATTTTTCATTGCGCCACTCCGTAAACGCGAGTTCCTCGGTGAGCGGGTAGTGGCGGAGGGATAGTCCTTCGGAGAATTCTACGACTTGGCTCTTCAGCAAAGTGCCGTCTGGCAATTCCACTTGGGCGTAGGCAATGCGTTTCATAAGAGGAAGGTTATGAGGTTTTAAGGTTATGAGGTTCTGATGTTCAGAGGTTCAGAAGTTCTGAGGTTAGAGGTTTTGAAGTCCATCCGGATGGTAGCTGTACTCTGTATTCTGTACTCTGTATTCTGTACTCTGTACTCTGTTAGTTGTACTCTAACTCTGCATAGCCCTTACAACCTAAAAGCGAAGCGCCCTTATAACCTAGCAACCTTATCATTTTTAATAATTTCCAAGATGGAATTGCTTTTGTGTAGAAGGTTGTGGTGTAACTTCTCGGAAAGGTTTGCGATCTCTATTGTTCCTGTTTCGTACGCTATCCGTGATATTTTGGCGAGTTTGTGATTCAGGTTTATTGGAAATGCTTTTGCTTGTCTTTCCTGGTGCTGGAGTCGTGCTATGATAGCGTATCAAGGTAATGTCGGAAATAACAAGTATTTTAGGTTCAGAAGTCCATGGTGTGTGTTGGTGAATCAAACCTCTGATGCTTTCAATCTTCTTTTTCTTTCCAATGCGTAAGATAACTTGTTGAGGTCCGCTATTTGAAAAATGTTGAGTAGAGGTAACGATGCTATCTCCCTCATATTGAACATATAAAACGGCAGTACCTTGGCGTTGCCCTTCTTTGTAAAGCCAACCTGTTGAGAAGTTTAACTCCAACTTGTCTCCTTCCGTAAGAAGCGTGTCGGTAGGTTGGATGAAGGTTGCATAATTGTTAAGTGCGGCGGTTAATAAATAGATTTTCGGTCCTTGCCAAATATTAGCGGTGTCACCTTCCGTGGTATATCCCGTTTCAGCATAATCGCCCACTAAGAAATTCATGCGCTTTTCGATATTCTTATAAATATCATGTAGTTCCGTCGTATGACGATGATAATAGCGGAGCGAATTGTTAAATTGTTCCTCCGTTACCTCATGCTTTTTAAATACAGATTGTGCATATACGCGAATACGGAAATCCGCGCTATCTCCGCTCTGATTGACCAAAGATTGCGCTAAATGGTAGTCGAAAAGCACATCTTCCATTTCCTCTGCGCTCAAGATTTCATTGTTCTCGCTTTTGCTTGAGCAAGCATAGAAGAAGATAACCACGGAAATAATGGCAAAGAATGAGAGTAAATTACGCATGAAAATGAGTAATTAAGTGGTGTGTATAAGTGAATTAATTACCCTTGTTCGTTAATATCTGTTGACTTCTTAAAATTGAAAGTAAGATATTTGCTATAAAAGAAAAGGGCAACTACAAATGCTATTGAGATTGCTGCATCGGCAACGTTGAATACGGCACCGAAGAAGACGTCGCCACCAACGAGAGGCATCCAATCGGGCCACTCAAAGAGGGGGAAGTAGAACATATCTACTACCTTTCCAGAGAGAAACTCGCCGTAACCTTCGCCAACGGGCACTAAGTGAGCGGGACTTTGTGAAAAGTAAGTGGGCAGACTCTCGGTGAAGATCAATCCGTAGAAGAAATTATCAACCAGGTTCCCTAAAGCACCCGCAATGAGCATTGACACTACCACGATGAGTCCCTTGGGATATTTCTTATCCTTTACAATCTTGTAAAGCAAGTAGATAAAGAGTCCTGTGGCAATAATTCTAAAGAGTGCTAAAAACATAGTGCCCACAAAACTCATACCGAAGGCCATGCCTTTGTTTTCGGTAAAGAGAATGTGAAACCACGAGGTGACCTCCACCTTTTCGTAGAGACACATAGAGGTTTTAACGGCAAACTTTGTAGCTTGGTCAATAATAATAATTAGGGGGATGGTAATTGCCGGAATAAGGGCGCGCATAGGCGATAAGCGTTAATGGATAACGGATATAACAGACAACGGTCAATAGTCAACAGACAACGGTCAACACCATGCGGGTTGTATCTGTTGTCCGTTGTCTATTGTCCGTTGTCTATTGTCTATTGACCGTTGTCTGTTTTAAACGTTGACCGTTGTTTTTTTTACTTACCCTGCTGTTGCTTTGCTTCAATAGAAAGTGTAGCGTGGGGCACGGCGCGAAGGCGTTCCTTGGGAATGAGTTTTCCCGTCACGCGACACACGCCGTACGTCTTGTTTTCAATGCGCACGAGTGCCGCTTGAAGTCCCTGAATGAACTTCAACTGGCGTTGAGCCATCAACTGGAGTTCTTCAGTAGATTGCGTCTGGCTACCTTCTTCGAGCGCCTTGTAAGTAGGCATTGTATCAACGACGTCATTGCCATGAGGATTCTTGATACTTTCCATCATGTCATCGTAATCACGCTGAGCAAGGGCAATTTTCTTTTCAATAATTTCGCGAAACTCCTGAAGTTCTTCGTCAGAGTATCTGGGGCGGTTGTTATCCATGGTGAGAAATGAGATTTGTGAAAGTTAGGTCTTAAGGTTTGAGGTCTTAAGGTCTTAAGGTTTTAAGGTTTTAAGGTGCGCTTGGCTCTTAGTTATTTTAAGGATACAAAACCGAAGGGCCTTATAACCTTAAAACCTCACAACCTTACTTCCTAACACATAATTTATTTCTTTGTAATCGTTACGTTTACCTTGAAGTCTTCGAAGTCGAATTCTACGCCGTTGTTATCGGCAATTTCAAGTGCGTCAGCAAGTACCTGTGCGCAGATGTATTCGCGGTAGGCTTCAATAGCGGGTGTGAGTTGTTCGTTGGGTTGAACGGTGATGCAGATGCGGTCGGTGATTTCGAATCCACTTTCCTTACGGAAGTTCTGAATGCGCTTTACCACTTCGCGTGCCCAACCTTCCTTACGAAGTTCGTCGGTGATGGTGAGGTCGAGCGCCACGGTGAGTGCACCTTCGTTAGTCACGGTCCAACCGGGCATATCTTCAGAAATGATTTCTACATCTTCACGCTCAATAACGATGGGCGTTGCTTCCACCCCGAGGGAGAGTTGACCCTGTTCGAGTTGTGCAATCTGTTCCTTCGTGAGTGTTTCACAAGCAGCAGCTACGGCCTTCATCATCTTGCCGAACTTCTTACCCATGATGCGGAAGTTACACTTCACCTTCTTTTCGAGCATGTCGCCTTCTACGAATTCGAGCATCTTCACGTTCACTTCGTCAAGGATGAGTTGCTTCACCGCTTCAAGGTTTGCCTTCATCGTAGCGTCGTTCACGGGAATAGAGATGCGCTGGAGGGGTTGACGCACGATGATGCGTTCCTTCTTACGCAATGAAAGTACCATTGAAGTCACCTTCTGTGCAAGTTGCATTTGTTGCTCAAGGTTCTTGTCAATGAGTGCTTCATCAGCCTTGGGGAAGAGGGCGAGGTGCACGCTTTCTGCCTTTTCGCTCACCACCGCCGTAAGGTCGCGATAGAGACGGTCGGCATAGTAAGGAGCAATGGGCGCCATGAGGTGACTCACGGTGAGGAGGCATTCGTAGAGCGTTTGATATGCCGAAATCTTATCCTCGGTCATTTCGCCCGCCCAGAAGCGTTTGCGGTTCAAGCGCACATACCAGTTAGAAAGGTTGTCTGCTACGAATGTTTCAATCAAGCGACCTGCACGTGTGGGTTCGTATTCTTCATACGCCGCCGTAACACCCTGGATGAGCGTTTGGAGTTCGGAAAGAATCCAACGGTCGATTTCGGGACGCTGAGCGTAGGGCACTTGTGCCGCACTATTGTCAAAGCCATCCACGTTGGCATACATTGCAAAGAAACTATAACTCTGGAAGAGCTTTGCGAAGAAGCTACGTGCTACTTCCTTCACGCCATCCTTGTCAAACTTGAGGTTGTCCCAAGGTGCAGAGTTGGTAATCATGTACCAACGAACGGGGTCAGAACCAAATTCCTTAATGCATTCGAAGGGGTCGATACCGTTGCCCAAACGCTTTGACATCTTCTGACCGAACTTGTCGAGCACAAGACCGTTAGAGATAACCGCCTTGAAGGCCACGTTGTCAAACACCATTGTGGCGATAGCGTGGAGCGTATAGAACCAACCACGAGTTTGGTCAACACCTTCAGCAATGAAGTCGGCGGGATAGCAAGTGCGGTTATCGAGCGCTTCCTTGTTTTCGAAGGGATAGTGAATCTGAGCATAAGGCATGGCACCAGAGTCAAACCAAACGTCGATGAGGTCGAGTTCGCGAGTGAGCACCTTACCCGTTTCGCTCACGAGCTTGATGTTATCCACATAGGGACGGTGCAAATCGATAAGGTCATAGTTTGCCTTGTCGTAATTGCCAGGCACGAAGCCCTTTGCCTTCAAGGGATTTTCGGTCATCACGCCTGCCGCAACTGCCTTTTCAATTTCGTTGTAGAGTTCTTCTACCGAACCGATGCAAATCTCTTCGCGGCTTTCGGCATTGCGCCAAATGGGAAGGGGAGTACCCCAATAGCGTGAGCGGCTCAAGTTCCAGTCATTGAGGTTTTCCAACCACTTACCGAAGCGACCAGTACCCGTAGATTCGGGCTTCCAAAGGATGGTCTTATTGAGTTCCATCATACGCTCCTTCACGGCGCTTGAACGGATAAACCAAGAGTCGAGGGGGTAGTAAAGCACGGGCTTGTCCGTACGCCAGCAGTGGGGATAGTTGTGGACGTGTTTTTCAATCTTGAACGCCGAACCCTCCTGCTTCATTTCCATACAGATGACGATGTTGAGGTCTTCCGCTTTTTCAGCCGCCGCCGCGTCATACTTACCGCCTACGTTAAATTCAGGCGCATACGCATTCTTCACATAGTCACCAGCGTGGTGTGCGTAAGAAGCGTCGAGGCATGCCGCCTTGAATTCGGGCGCGAGTTCTGCTTCTACATAATACTTACCCGTGAGGTCCACCATGGGGCGCGTTTCGCCCTTTGTGTTAATCATGAAGAGCGAGGGGATTTGTGCATCGCGTGCCACCTTAGCGTCGTCCGCACCAAACGTGGGAGCTATGTGTACGATACCCGTACCGTCGTCCGTTGTCACATAGTCACCAGCAATCACGCGGAATGCCAATTCAGAGAGTTCAACGAACTGATCTGCGCCTACGGCAAATACCTTTTCGGGATGTGCCTGTGCGTATTCGTTTACGAAGTCCGCCGCCAAGTGACCCATCTTTTCCAAGGGCTTCACCCAAGGCATGAGTTGCTTGTAGTGCATGCCCACGAGGTCGGTACCTTTGTATTCGCCCACCACCTTGAAGGGGATGAGTTTGTCGCCGGGCTTGTAATCTTCGAGAGGCATGCCCTCAGCCTTTTGATTGAAGTGGTGATAGAG
>CALCUV010000270.1 GCA_937906765.1 uncultured Prevotella sp. | reverse complement strand
CAGAACCACAACCCGATTGACTACGGATTACGCCTTAAGAAGGGAGTCATGTTTTTATGTCTTGTTTTGGGCAATACAAAAGTACCTCAATTAAGATGATTAACCAAAAATAATTAAAGAAAAACACTAATTCAGTACTAAAAAGAGCAACCCCAACACACTGATGGAGTCGCTCATACTTTAAAATTTTTCCACTTCAAATTCATACGCACCATTGATAAGCCATATAGGAAGCACATCGCCATCTGCAACACAACCTTCTACATGAAACGCAAGAGCCTCACGCAAAGCAACAAGTACGCCCTCATAACTACAATGCGTAGCAACAACACTACCGCCAATACGTTCGTCTATAGTCGTCGCACAAAAGTTCTTGTCGCACCATTCTACGGTCACCTTTATCTTCTCCTTGTTATTGGCTGGTTCTTTCGTTTCTTCATAATAGAAACTCTCATAACTCATATCTTCGTCTATCTGCTCCCAATGGACACCAAACGCTCCCAACTTATAATCCATCCGCTCTGCATCCGTAGCAGTGAGCAAGCGAGGATAGAACTTCAAAGACTGATACAGCGTCTCGCCATTCTCCGTTGTAACATAGATACGACCATCCTCAAACCACAATCGCAAAATCTTCATAGCAAATCCTCCTTTTTTCTAACTAATACCAAAAGAAAAAGAGCAACCCCACCACTCACTGATGGAGTCGCTCCCTGCATCCGTCGGCCAGCAGATGACTCTTGTCTTAATCGGGTAACGCACCCAGCCGAATATCTGACTTAAATAGTTGACAACGCACGAAAATCATCCGCCATCTTCGCGAATCCCTTCTGCATACGCTTAATCGTAGCAGGACGAGGGCGAGAAGTGCCATTCAGATAATGCGAAAGTTGCCCCTTGTTAATGCCCGTAAGGCGAGACAAACCAACGAGCGTGAAGAACTGTGCGTAATATTCCAAGAGACTCAGATAGTCCACTTCAAACTCCCAAGTCACCTCTGTAAACTTCTTACCATCGCGGGCAAAGTCACTACGCATACCGTTGTACACAACCTCAAAATTCGCCTTCGCCTCCTCGATACTCGCCCCCTGAGCATTCACACCATATTCCCAATCGTAACAATCCATATAAGCGCTGAACTCACCGCTCAAACTTCTTTCAAGAATAACTTTAACCTTTTTCATACAACCGTCCGTTTTAGATGAAAGCAGGGGGATTATTTCACCCCTGCCAATTTCAAAATTGATTTCAATGTGCCTCTCGCAACCTCCTGAGAGAGGTGATGACTCGTGGGAAACGTCTTACCCGTGATAGGCGAATACCATGACGGATGACCGCCGTTCTCGTCACCCGTCGGGTAACATCCGTGCTTCTTCAGCAACCTGTGCAATTCATTATACTTCATACGCGTTATTGATTAAGACATTGCAAAGATACTCAAAAGAATACTATTAACCAAATAAAACCCTAATAAAATACTCTTTTGAATACTATTTTCAGATTCACGTTCCGTGAAGAACAAAAAAAAGAGCAACCCCACCACGCTGATGGAGTCGCCTATAGTTATTTGAAATATTCGTAAAGAAACAATGGGAACGAGTTTAGAACAGAAACAGATTCATCCTTTTCTACGAACAGTTCCCTTTGTGCCTTGAATATCGCACCTTGATTTATATCTTCCTTACATTTAGGAACTATGTTGATTCCTTTTACCAAGAAATGCGCCTTGCAGACATTCATACGTTTAAGAATCTCCCAATTATCATGTACCTGCAAGAATTTTTCCTTTGTCAACGATGCACCGTCCTTGAACATGATAAAATCAAAACTGTCATAATGTGAGAACTCTTTGGCAATACGCTTAAAGTCGCAACACTCCTTTCTTGCAATCGTATAGGAAAGGTAATTATCGTCGGGAAGTTCCTTTACATACCGAATTGATTCTATCATCGGATAATTGATATAAAGTTTCCCGTTTCCTGTTTCTTCATTGAAAAGAGTCAGCATCTCTGCTACACGCCTGTTAATCTCATCAAGCGATAGATGGGCGTGTTGAAAGTCGTAATCAAAGAAGAGAAAAATTTCTGAGAAATCCGAATTCTTTAATCCTTCAAGAATATCACCTCCTTTTTTCGCTTGGCGCTCCCTAATCACAGTCACAATATCACCTGCTCCATCCAACGCCATCATATCATTGTAAAGTTCGTAGATGTTATTACCATAAGAGCAAATGATATTGTCATTATTACGGGGAAAATACAATCGTTCTAAAGTTCTAAAAAGTCCTGGTTCACGTTCGTTCCCCTCAAATACAAACAGAATCATAGAGCAAAAGTATTACCTCGATAAAGTTTCTCAAGATTATGTCCTACTCGCAACTCCTTATCTGTTAAGTCGCAGATGGCTTTGATTTGATTGTCTTGCAACACAAAGAAGCAATCAGGGCGCAATAGTTCATTATTCAACAGATAAGTGTTGTGCGAAGAGGTAAACACTTGGCAGTCCAAAGCAAATAATCGTTTGCAGACTTCAAAGGAGAGTTCGAAATGATAGAACGCGTCAAATTCATCAATGAAAACAAAGGTCGCATCCTTCAACTTTTGCATCCAGAAGTAGAGCAACATTAAGGCATGGGTGCCCGTAGAGGCGATACGATCAAAAGCAATAACTTCTCCACCAAATTGACACATAATTTCCTTGTCGTTCTTATCGTGCTTAATAAAGGTGAAGTTCTGACCACTTACTGTTTTTAAGAACTTCGCAAAGTCATCTACCAAGTTCTTCTTTATAATAAACTCGTCAAGCAAATATACATTGGATTCCAACCCCATAAATTCACGAATATCCAGGTTTCGGAACCAAAGCATGCCATTTACGAAATCATGCAACTTTAACAAATAATGATTCGCTCCTAATGGATAAGATGTCAGCAATACATTAACGATGGAAACATAATTAGCATTTTGAGAAAGGTTCTCCTTATAAGAAGGTTCCATTGGGAACTCCTTTCCATCGATAACTAAGTTGCGACCCTTATGTTCAAAAACGACACGACCATCTACAATCAACGATTCGTTAATCAATTTTCCGTCTCGCACTTTATCGTATCGATACTCGACAATTTGAGTGTCAAACTTGAAGGTGTATTCAAATTCAACTAATCCATTCGGATTTCCTGCATAGATAAAGTTCTTGTAATAATCGGGTTTCTTGAACTTCTGGGTCAAATGATTGACGATGTCAAACAACGCAGTGCTCAAATTCGTCTTTCCAGAACCATTAGAACCATACAGAATACCGTTCTTAACCGTACCATTCTTTACAGAAAAGGGATTGTAATTGTAATTACTCGGGTGCGACAAGTCCCATTCTACACGGTCTGCAAAACCTCTGTAGTTTTTTACCGCAAACTTATTAAGCATAACTACGACATTTAATATTCATAACTTTGGTGGCAAAGTTACTTAAATAATTTTATACCGTAAAAAAATTACGGATAAATCTTTGTAAAAAAAAATAAGCCCTCCGAAGAGAGCTTACCTAACTAACCTTTTTAACCAACAATCTCCATTAATGGCAACGGTGAAGACTGTTTTATCGAAAGTGACCACGCCGACACATCGCTCGTGCGCCCCGACATCAGAAGCGTTTGCGAGGCAAGCGGATGAGGGCGACGCGCATCGCCAAGAAGAAAGTCACGACCATCTGCCGTGCGCAGACGGAAGGCATACACCTCCGAGGCGCGCAGGTCGGCACGATGGCAGAGCGTGGCTTTAACCTGCTGGGTGTAGATGGGCACGGACAACTGGCGCTCGTCAGTCTCTTCCACCGACACAAGCCCCACAAGGGGCAGTTCCTTCCAGGGCATATAGTCCGTGCAGTGCGTCA
>CALCUV010000269.1 GCA_937906765.1 uncultured Prevotella sp. | reverse complement strand
CCCCTCCCCCTATAAACAGGGGGAGAGCGCCATCCGGATGGTTAGTTGTACGCTGTACTCTGCTCTCTGTACTCTAAGAATCTGTTCTCTGTACTCTAAAAACCGTCTTGCCTACAAAAGTATAGAAATTCTTGGATATAGAAATCCTAATGACAATTTTTATTATGAATACCCAAAGTTTACAAAAAGAAATTTAACTTTGCTTCTCCTAACTTCATTGACGTATCACACACAACTTTTATTTCCTATGTTGCGTAAAATTAGAATAGTGCTTGCGGGGATTTCCTTACTGCTGATAACACTTTTGTTCCTTGACTTTACGGGAACGTTGCATGCCTATCTGGGATGGTTGGCAAAGATTCAGTTGGTGCCCGCTCTGTTGTCGGGTTCCCTCATTGTGTTAATCGCGTTGGTGGTGCTGACCCTGTTGTTCGGTCGTGTGTACTGCTCCGTGATTTGTCCCTTAGGCATTTTGCAGGATGTAATTGCATGGATGGGGAAAAAGGCAAAGAAGAATCGCTATGCCTTTTCGCCCAGCAGATGGCGCACACGCTTGGAATTTATGTTCGTATTCCTCCTTGCGCTTTTCGTTTCGATTCCCGGCATTCACTTTGTGGCGTCGCTCCTTGAACCTTACAGCGCCTTTGGTCGCATTGCGACAAACCTGTTAGCGCCCTTGTGGCAATGGGGTAACAATGCGTTGGCATATTTTGCAGAACGCTCGGAAAGTTATGCCTTTTACGAAACAGAAGTTTGGATGCGCAGTTTGTGGTCAGTAGGCATTGCGGTCGCAACTCTCATTGTGATTGGCATATTTGCTTGGCGCGGTGGACGCATTTACTGCAACACGATTTGCCCCGTAGGAACGTTGCTCGGATGTGTCACTTTGCTCTCCAAGAAATTCATGTTCCGCCCCGTGATTGACACAACGAAATGTAATGGATGCCGACTTTGCGAACGAAATTGTAAAGGGGCGTGTATTGATAGTAAGACGCACACGATTGACTACTCACGCTGTGTGATGTGTATGGATTGTATTGGGAAATGTAAGCGTGGGGCAATTCGTTATGTGGCAGGTGCGGTAAAACCTGTTGCTGTGAAACCCGCTTCTGCCTCAGATGAGGCTCCCGCTTCGGAAACCCGTCGCGCCTTCATTACGGGAGCGGTCACTTTAGCGGCAACCTCTGTTGTCAGTGCGCAGAAGAAAAAGGTGGATGGCGGACTTGCCGTGATTGAAGATAAAGTTGCGCCCCAGCGTCAGACTACGATTCTCCCCCCTGGAGCAAAAGATATTCGCCATTTCACGAAAGCCTGCACGGCATGTCAACTCTGCATCTCGGCATGTCCCAATCAAGTGTTGCGACCTTCCGATTCGCTCGAACGCTTTATGCAACCCGAGGTAGGGTATGAGCGTGGGTATTGTCGCCCTGAGTGTACGAGTTGCTCAAATGTGTGTCCCACGGGAGCACTCACGGCATTGACGCGTGAGGAAAAGTCTTCCCGTCAAATTGGTCGCGCAGTGTGGATAAAGAAAAACTGTCTCCCTGTGTCGGAAGGCGTAGGTTGTAATAACTGTGCCCGTCATTGCCCCACGGGAGCGATTCAGATGATTCCCTCAGTGGAAGGCGATGACAAGAGTGTGAAAATCCCCGCCATCAATACGGAACGTTGCATCGGCTGTGGCGCTTGTGAAAATCTTTGTCCCTCACGTCCGTTCAGCGCTATCGTAATAGAGGGATTAGATACGCAGAAAGTAATGTAACTGTTTGAGGTTATGAGGTTGTAAGGTTATGAGGTTATAAGGTTGTGGCACTCTTAAACCACAAGGACTTATATTGTCCTAATGATTCTTTAGACATTCTTCCCCTTTAACCTTAACACCCTCATCATCTAACTACCTTATAACCTCATAACCTCAAAACCTTAAAACCTCATCTTATGGACAGACGCGAATTTCTCAAAATAGTAGGTATCACTTCGGCAGTTACAACCGCCGGATTGTATGGTTGTGCACCCAATAAGGGAGCGGAACTCACGAGTAAAGAATTGGGTCCCGTTCCTACGGATAAGATGACGTGCAGAACGTTTCCCAGTCTGGGCAATGACCGACCCTCGCTCCTGGGTTACGGATGTATGCGTTGGCCAACGATTCCCAATCCCAATGGTGAGGGAAACATGATTGACCAAGACGCTGTCAACGAACTCGTAGATTATGCCATTGCCCACGGGGTGAATTACTTTGACACCTCTCCCGTATATGTTCAGGGATGGTCGGAAAAGGCTACGGGTAATGCCTTGAAGCGCCACCCCCGTGAGTCGTTCTACATCTCTACGAAGTTGTCAAACTTCTCGGATTATTCACGTGAAAATTCCTTGGCGATGTATTATCAGTCGTTTAAGGACCTTCAGGTGGACTATATCGATTACTATTTGCTCCACTCCATAGGTGGTGGCGGCATGGAGGCGTTCCGTAGTCGCTATGTGGACAACGGAATTTTGGATTTCCTTGTTGAAGAACGCAAAGCCGGACGTATTCGCCATTTAGGTTGGTCGTTTCACGGTTCTAAGGAAGTTTTTGACGAGATGCTCGCACTTCATGACAAGTATCATTGGGACTTTGTGCTCATACAGATGAACTATGTGGACTGGCATATTGCTAAGGGTAGCGGCATCGGAGCAAAGTATCTCTATGAGGAACTTGAAAAGCGCAATATCCCCGTTCAGATTATGGAACCTCTGCTTGGCGGACGCCTCTCAAAGGTGCCCGACCATGTGGTTGCCCTTTTGAAGCAAAAAGACCCTGAACGCAGCGTGGCTTCATGGGCTTTCCGCTTTGCAGGTACGCCAAAGGGCGTGATGACTGTCTTAAGCGGTATGACCTATAAGGAACATTTGGAAGACAACATCCGTTCGTTTGCTCCGCTTCAACCTCTGACGGAGGAGGAAAACGAATTCCTGTTCCACGCCGCGAAACTCATGGAGCAGTATCCCACAATTCCTTGCAATTATTGCGCATACTGCATGCCCTGTCCCTATGGCATTGACATCCCTTCGTTGTTCATGTATTACAACAAGTGTGTGAATGAGGGCAATGTGTCAGAAAGCAGTCAGGACGCGAATTACAAGGAGGCGCGCCGTGCTTTCTTGGTGGGCTATGACCGAGCTGTTGAAAAATTACGCCAAGCTGATCACTGCATAGGTTGTGGTAAATGTAACAAACACTGTCCGCAGAACATCAAGATTCCTCGCGAGCTCCGCCGTATCGATGAGTTTGTTGAAAAACTCAAGCAAAACACGCTTTGATAGAGCACTGCGGATGAAGTTTCCCCTTTAACCATTCCCCCTTTAACCGTTCATCGTTAACCGTTCCCCTTTCCCCCCATGCAAAACCTCATCACCCATCTTCACCAAGGCAACTTCTCTTGCGTCATCCGCAAGGGTGGGGAAGTGCGTGAGTTTGCGCGCCGCGGGGTCGTAGATTTGTATGAACTGCTTGTGCACGACGCCGCGTTTCTTCGCGATAGTGAACTTGCAGATAAGGTTATAGGCAAAGGGGCAGCAGTGTTAATGATAAAAGGAGGAGTAACGCGAGTATATGCCGACGTAATCAGCGCTCCGGCATTAGAGTTGTTGCGTACAAACGGCGTTGACGTCACGTTTCTGACCCGGGTGGCGAACATTAAGAACCGAGCAGGGACGGACATGTGTCCCGTAGAAAAGCGGTGCTTACTCCTCACCGACCTTAATGAAATGGTTGAGGAGATTCGCAGTTTTTTAGAACAACAAAATCTAATCTGAACGCTCCCCAAAATAGTGAATGGATGAAGTTTTAAAGCACTTCAAAAAAACAAAAATAGAAGGAGCAAAAACAAAGTGCCTAATTGGGCGCCCGAAGTCTCAAAGTAATTTTTGAATTTGAGTCTTTGTGGCTCGTCTTTAAGGTATTGTTTTTGCAGCTTCTAATAGCGATAGAAATCAGTAGTTTATGAAATATCAATATCAAGCATCTTTGCTCACGTTGAGCAACCTGCGCACGTATCTCTTTGCCCTGCTTTTCACGGCGGGTAATGTTGTGCTCCCTCAGTTATGCCACCTTGTGCCTCAAGGAGGATTGCTTTTCCAACCTATTTACCTTTTTACGATTGTTGCTGCTTGCCGATGGGGTTGGAGAGTAGCGCTACTCACGGCATTCGTGAGTCCGCTCATCAACACTTTCCTATTTGCCATGCCTTCCGTTGCGATGCTCCCTGTCGTACTCCTCAAGTCGGTAGTGTTTGCCCTTGGCGTGAGTTGGGCACTGATGGGCAAAGTTCGTAAACCCTTGTTGACGGCAGTGTTATTTATTGTTGGTGCACAGCTTCTTGGCGCTTTAGCAGAATGGTTGTTGCTTTCAAGCGCAACTACCTTGTGGTTCTGCTTGCCTGGTTTGGCATTGCAAATTGCTGTAGTAAAAATGTTGAAGTAAGGTTTTGAGGTTTTAAGGTCGCTTTGCTTTAAGGGGATAAGCATCCTGCGGAGGATGAAGTCCCTACATGAAAACTTTATAACCCTAAAACCTCCATCCCTCATAACCTTAAAACCTCACAACCTAACCCCTCATAATCTCATAACTCAAACCTCAAAACTTTATACTTATGTTTGGAATTGGTTTTCAAGAAATCGTAATCATAGCTCTCGTAGTGTTGCTCTTCTTTGGTGGTAAGAAAATTCCCGAACTCATGAAGGGACTCGGCAAAGGCGTCCGCAGTTTTAAGGACGGCATGAACGGTAAAGAGTCTGAGAACGACGAAACGAAGAAATGATCTCCCGTCGTGCCCTCTGCCCCTCAATCCTTTTGGGAACACCTTGACGCTTTGCGAAGTAGCATCGTCAAGAGCGCAATAGTCGTAGTGGTTTGCTCCATTGCGACCTTCTGCTTTAAGACCGAATTGTTCGACGTGTTGCTTGCGCCTTGTTCCGACAACTTCGTCACTTACCGCCTGTTGGAACAGCTGGCGGCCTACGTAACTTCGGGTTCGGCAGCGCCCTTACAGCCTTTAGACGTGCAGTTAATCAATACGGGACTTGCACAACAGTTTATGCTCCACTTGAAAGCGGCTTTCTCCGTAGGGTTTCTCATGGCCTTGCCTTACATTATCTATCTGTTGTTCCACTTTGTCTCTCCCGCGCTTTACACTCACGAACGCCGCTTGGGCATTCGCTTGGTCGTAAGCGGGTATTTCATGTTCATGCTGGGGTTACTGCTCACTTATTTCTTAATCTTCCCCTTGACGTTCCGCTTCTTGGGAACGTATCAAGTGAGTGACGTTGTGGCCAACACCGTAACCCTTTCTTCCTACTTAGAAACCCTCCTTATGCTGGGTTTGTCAATGGGCGTTGTGTTTGAAATACCCGTAATTTGCCGTTTGCTTGCTGGTGTCGGACTTCTCCGTGCGGGGATGATGCGCAAGTATCGCCGACACGTGATTGTGTCACTGCTCGTTCTTGCCGCAATAATCACCCCCACGGCAGATGCCTTTACGCT
This sequence comes from uncultured Prevotella sp., assembly GCA_937906765.1. GTDB lineage: Bacteria > Bacteroidota > Bacteroidia > Bacteroidales > Bacteroidaceae > Alloprevotella. Next base: position 1,716 of record CALCUV010000269.1, on the reverse strand, counting down.
CTTCCTTGTGGCAATCCCCATGTGGCTGCTCTTTGAAGTGAGCATTCTTGTGGTAAGCAGTAATGAAGTTAAAAGTCAAATTGAAGCGTGAATAAGTAAGCGTTGCGCGTGAATAAGTAAGTGCGGTGGGTGCAAAATGCTATTTCTTGTTACTATATCTCAAAGAATCGCAACTATATCTCAAAGAATCGTTACAATATCTCAAAGAATTGTTACTTATTGAGACTAAATTTTCCCTATATCTCAACAAAAAAAGCAAGTTACTCGGGTGTGGGTAACTTGCTTTTTTGTGTTATTTACAAACCTTTGCCGTGGCAGTTCTTAAACTTCTTTCCGCTTCCGCAAGGACAGGGATCGTTGCGACCGGGAAGTTGTTCTTTCACGATGGGCTGAGGAGCGCGTTCGCGTGTGTCGCGCTTTGCTGCCTGCTGCATGGAAGATTCGGGCGATTGAGCGGGACCGTGAGACTCCTGCAACTTTTGCTTGGGTTGCTCAGGCTCAGGCGCTGCTTCGCGCACCTGTTGTGGTGCTTGCACAGGGATTTGTGCGCGCATCAAGGTGGCTACGGTCGCGTTGTTAATCTTGTTCACCATGTCGTCAAAGAGCTTCACACTCTCGAGTTTGAAGATAAGGAGGGGGTCTTTCTGCTCGTAGCTGGCGTTGTGCACAGAGTGTTTGAGTTCATCAAGAGCGCGGAGATTTTCTTTCCAAGCGTCGTCGATGTTGTGGAGGAGGATGGCCTTTTCAAAGTCTTTCACCACTTCCTTGCTTTCACTCTCATACGCCTTCTGGAGGTTTGTGCGAATGTTGTAAACGAGCTTGCCGTCCGTGATGGGGATGAGGATGTTTTCATAGACATGCGCTTGCTGTTCATACACCTGCTTGATGACAGGAACTGCGATTTCCGCAAGGCGGTCTGTGCGACGCTTGAAATTCGCCATAGCTGCCTCGAATGCCTTTTCGAAAAGGTCTTCCTGCTTCATTGAAGCGAACTCTTCAGCAGTGAAAGGCGCTTCCATAGCCATGATTTCGATGAAACTATCTCGGAGGGCATCGTAGTCAGCACTCTTTTCAATGATATAGATACAGCGGTCCCAAATCATGTTTGAGATATCCATGCCAATACGTTCCCCCATGAGGGCGTGACGACGCTTTTCGTAGATAACAGAACGCTGTTTGTTCATCACGTCATCGTATTCGAGGAGGCGCTTACGGATGCCGAAGTTATTTTCTTCCACCTTCTTCTGCGCACGTTCGATGCTGGAGTTCACCATTGAGGATTCGAGCACTTCGCCTTCCTTAAAGCCGAGTTTATCCATCACCTTCGAAATCTTGTCTCCGCCATTGAGACGCATGAGTTGGTCTTCAAGTGACACGAAGAAGATAGACGAACCGGGGTCTCCCTGACGACCGGCACGACCGCGGAGCTGGCGGTCAACACGTCGGCTTTCGTGGCGCTCCGTACCGATAATGGCGAGACCACCTGCCGCTTTCACTTCATCACTCAACTTAATGTCGGTACCACGACCAGCCATATTAGTAGCAATAGTAACTGCACCAAATTTACCAGCCTGAGCTACAATTTCAGCTTCTTTTTCGTGGAATTTAGCGTTGAGAACTTCGTGCTTAATGCCGCGTTTTTTAAGAAGTCGAGAGAGTTTTTCACTCTTTTCAATATTAACTGTACCAACAAGAACTGGTTGACCCTTTGCGTGA